>NZ_LUPI01000060.1:0-3287 GCF_001627265.1 Nocardioides sp. REDSEA-S30_B4
CTCGACGCCATCGCCAAACAGCTCAACAACCGCCCCCGCAAACGACTCGGCTTCCACACCCCAGCAGAGGTCTTCGCTAAGTTGCTCGCCGAAGACCAAACCAAAGGTGTTGCGACCACCCCTTGAATCCGCCGTCGCTCACGCACGGCCGAGAGGTCACTCGCGCACGTCAGCCGGCGACCGGCACCGGCATCGAGCGCCGGCTGGCCAGCACGAACACCGACCACGCCGCGAGCACGGCGAAGGCGACCCCGAGACCGAGCCGCGGCGGGTCCAGGGGCAGGGCGATGCCGACGAAGCCGCCGATGACCCAGGCCAGCTGGAGGGTCGTGTCCGAGCGTGCGAACGCCGACGCCTGGACCCCGGTGGGCACGTCGCGCTGGATCGTGGCGTCGAGGCAGAACTTCGCCAGCGACTGCGACAGCCCGGCGACCAGCCCGAGCAGGACGAGCGGCAGCACCCCATAGAACACGGTGGCCACGATCGCCAGCGTCGCGTCGGCCAGGAGGGCCAGCACGACCGTCACCGACGGGTTGATGCGCCGCAGGAGCGAGGCGAGCGCGACGCCGAGCCCGTTGCCGGCGCCGGCGGCACCGACCACCAGTGCGATCAGCACCTCGGCGGAGAGCCCTGAGTCGGGTGGGTTCTCGCGCAGCAGGAACGCCATGAACATGAGCAGGAAACCGCTCATCCACCGCGGCCCGCAGTTGGCCCGAAGCGCGAACGCGACCGGGTGCGGGATGCGGGTCCGCGGGCGCCGGCCGGGCCGCAGCAGGCTCTCGCCCATCAGCACCAGCTCGCCCTCGCCCACCGACGAGTCAACCTTCTCCGGGAGCCGGATCGCGCAGACGGTGGCGACCACGAACAGCAGGAACGCGTAGCGCAGCGACCACTCCGACCCCGCGAGCGAGGCCAGACCCGCCAGGGGCGCCGACACGGACGCGCCGACGATGCCGGCCAGCGAGACCCGCCCGTTGGCCTTGACCAGCGTGAAGCCCTCGGGCAGCAAGCGGGGCACCGCGGCCGCGCGGGTCACCCCGTAGGCCTTGGAGGAGACGAGAACACCGAGCGCGGCGGCGAAGAGCCACGGCGAGTCACCGGTGGCGATGGCGCCCGCCAGCGCCCAGGCGAGGAACGCGCGGAAGGCCATCGTCGCCCCGATCGCCCACCGTCGTCCGTGGGAGAACCGGTCGAGGAACGGCCCGATCAGCGGCGCCACGATCGCGAACGGCAGCATCGTCAGGCCCAGGAAGAGCGCCACCTGCCCCCGGGCCTCGCCGGACGGCACCTGGAAGAACAGGCTGCCGGCCAGCGAGATCGCCACGGCCGCGTCGCCCGCGGTGTTGAAGAAGTGCAGGTAGATCAGTCGGTTGAGACCGGAGTCCTCGGCCCCCTGGGCACCGGCGGCGCGCCGCGCCTGGACCCCGACGTACGCCGTCGCCCGGCCCGTCGCCCTGGCGACCCCGGCCGCCCCGCGGCCGGTCACCCTGGCGCCGGTCCCCAGCCCCCTGCCGACGGCCCTGGCCCGGCTGCCCGGGATGGGTCCGGCCGCGCCGCCGGAGGTCCCACCGGACCCGCCCGCCGCCCCGGCCGAGCCGTCCACCGACGTACGGCCGGGGCCGCTCGCGGAGGACGCGGCACCCGGCTGGTCCTCGGGCGGCGTCGTCATGCGCCCCATCCTGCCTGGTGGCACCGAGCGGGTCGGGTGAGGGACACGGGGCTGCAGGCCGGGACGCGTCCGTCGGGCGGGGCGACCTGACACGACCACCGGGGAGGAGGCATGATTGCTCGCCGTGACGACCATCGCCCGTGCCAAGCCCGACCGTGCCACGGTCGCGGCCGTCGACGTCGCACGCGACGCCCTGGTCGCCGACGTGGACGACCCGCGTGACGTGGGCGAGCACCTCGGCCACGACGTCGAGGGCGAGCGCGTGGTCACCCACCGCTTCGCCTGCACCCGCAAGGGCTACGTCGGCTGGCACTGGTGCGTGACGCTGGTCCGCGCCCCCCGCCAGAAGCACGTGACCGTCGCCGAGACGGTGCTGCTGCCCGGCGACGAGGCCATCGTGGCGCCCGAGTGGGTGCCCTACCGCGAGCGCATCCGCCCCG
The DNA here is from genome assembly GCF_001627265.1 of Nocardioides sp. REDSEA-S30_B4. Classification (NCBI taxonomy): domain Bacteria; kingdom Bacillati; phylum Actinomycetota; class Actinomycetes; order Propionibacteriales; family Nocardioidaceae; genus Nocardioides; species Nocardioides sp. REDSEA-S30_B4. Next base: position 2,110 of record NZ_LUPI01000060.1, read on the forward strand.
GCGACCTGTCCCCGGGCGACCTGCTGCCGGTCGCCGACGACGACCCGCGCCTGGTCCCCACCTACTCCTTCGGCGACGACCCGCTCGACGCCGACGAGAAGGCGCAGATCCGCCAGGTCGCCAAGGACCTCGGCCTCGGTCGCTCCCGCACCCTCTCCCCGGAGGGCCGCGAGCTCGCCGCCCAGCGCTGGTACGACGGTGACGGCGGCCCCTCGGCCCCGATCGCCCAGTCGGCGCCCGACCAGTGCACGTCGTGCGGGTTCCTCATGCGCATCGCCGGTCCGCTGGCCGAGACCTTCGGCGTCTGCGCCAACGGCGACGCCAACGACGACGGCCGCATCGTCTCCCTCGACCACGGCTGCGGGGCCCACTCCGAGGTCCGACTGGCCAAGAAGCACGAGCCGCAGCCGCTGCCCGAGCCGGTCGTCGACGACCTCGACGCCAGCCTCATCGAGTCCTTCTGACCGACGCGCCGACCTGGACCACCGCTGGTCGAGCAGCGAGCGCCAGCGAGCGGGCGTCGAGACCCGGCGGTCAGTCGCGGAACGCGCGCCCGAGCTCGGTCGAGGGCGCAGCAGCGTCGTCGGCCGACAGCACCCACACGGCGTACTCCTCGTTGGCCGGGTGCAGCTCGTAGGAGCCGAACCGCGCATCGACCCGCAGCCCGCACGCCTCGACTTCGGCCACGAACTCCTCGGCGGGGTAGGACCGCGCGTGCGCCGGTGCTCCGACGAGGTGGAAGCCGAGCAGCACCCGGCCGCCCGGCGCGAGGCGGGAGCGGAGCAGCGACAGCACCCGGCGCTCGGTGCCCTCGGCGAGGAAGACCATGACGTTGCCGACGACGACCACCAGGTCGAACTCAGCGGGTCGCTCGCCGAGCAGCTCGTCGTCGAGGCCGAGGACGTCGCTGTGCAGGACGTCGATGCCGGGGTAGGTGCTGCGTGCCTGCTCGACCAACGCGAGGTCGGGCTCGAGCCCGACGACCGTGTGCCCGCGCGCAGAGAGGGCAGCGGTCACGCGCCCCATCCCGGCGCCCACGTCGAGGACGCGGCCGCCGCGCGGCAGCAGGGTGTCGGCCAGGCGGGCCTCGCCGTCGACGTCCTGGCCGCTCGCGACGAGCTCGGCGAACTTGCGTCCGAAGCTCCGGGCGGCCTCCGGGCCGGCCTGCTCCCAGCGGG
>NZ_LUPI01000061.1:0-12683 GCF_001627265.1 Nocardioides sp. REDSEA-S30_B4
TCGTTCCTCGACGCTGTAGACACCTTCGATGGGCAAGTCGATCACTCCTAGATCAGAGCGACTGACTCACACGCAGACTGGCAGACAGGGCCAGTGGCAGGGTCTATCGGCCGGCCGACAAACCTTGCCCGGCAGCCACACCCGCCGCGTGCCGGCCGGCCCGGCGCCCGAAGAACGAGCCCTCGCCGAGCTGGGTGCCGGAGCAGTAGCCCTTGCCGTCCTGGGCGATGTTGGAGGCGCAGGCGCCGGCGGCGTACAGCCCGGTGACGACCGAGCCGTCGGGGCGCTGGACGCGGCCGTCGAGGTCGGTGCGCATGCCGCCGAGGGTGAACCCGGCGTACATCGCCTTGCCCAGCCGCAGGTCGAAGGCCGCCCACGGGCCGGCGTCCTGGGGCGCCAGGAACTCCCTGCTCTTGTGGAAGTCGGGGTCCTCGCCCTTCGCGGCGTGCTCGTTGTAGCGCGCGAGGGTCTCCTGGACCGAGCCCTCCGGCAGCTCCAGCGCCTGCTCGAGCTCGGCGATGGTGTCGTAGGCGTCGATGATCGGCACCAGCATGGAGTAGTTGGTCAGCTCGCCGTGCTCACTGTCGACGATGACGTACGCCGCGGAGTCCGGCTGCTCCATCACGTGCTGGGAGGTGCGCGAGTGGTAGCTGTCCTCGGCCACGAACCGCTGCCCGTGCTTGTTGACGATGATCCCGGTCAGCAGCGAGGCCGGCGGGTAGACCGGCGCGGTGATGAACGGCTCGTCCATGTGCTTGAGCTCCGCGCCGACGGACTCGCCGAGCCGGATGCCCAGCCCGTCGTCGTACGTCGACCCGAGCGTGAAGAGCTTCGAGCCGAGCGCGGGGGTGTGCGCGGCGACCATGTCGGGGTTCATCACGAACCCGCCGGCGGCCACGACGACCGCGTCCGCGGCGACCACCCCGCTGCGCTCGAACGACTTCCAGGCCACGCCCACCACCGCTCCGGAGTCGTCGGCGACCAGGTTGGTCACGCCGGTCTCGTAGCGCACCTCGGCGCCGGCCTCGGCGAGCCGGTCGCGGAGCAGGTCCATCACCATCTTGGTGCCCTCGGTGTCCCCCGCGACGGGGACCTTGTGGCCGCGGGGAGCCGGACGGGCCTGCTCCTTGTAGGGCCAGACCTTCTCGTTGCCGGTGAACATCAGCCCCTGGGTGCCGGGCTGGATGACGGCCTTCTCGGGGTAGTAGGAGCGCTCGAACTCGAAACCGAGGGCCTCCAGCCAGCCGAAGTGCTCGACCGAGCCGTCGCAGTAGGCGCGGATCTTGTCGTGCTCGGGCTCCTTGGAGACCGCGACGAGGTACTTGTACATCTCCTCGGCCGAGTCCTCGTGACCCGTGGCCTGCTGCACCGGCGTGCCGCCGCCGAGGTAGAAGTGGCCGCCCGACATCGCCGAGGTGCCGCCGTGCACCGCGGCACGCTCGAGCAGCAGCACCCGGTCGCCGGCGCGGGCCGCCTCCAGGGCCGCGCTGCCGCCGGCGATGCCGAAGCCGACCACGACGACGTCGAAGCGCTCGGCCCCCTCGAGGGCGGAGGCGGGCAGGGCGGCGGGGACGGCGGTGCCGGAGGTGCTGGTGTCGCTCATGACACCAAATCTAGAACAAGTTCCACTTTTCCGGAACGACTGGCCGGACACCTGTCCAGCGCGTCGGCGCCGGGGTGGCGCGGGCGCGTACGTCGATAGGATCGGACCCCGCCGACCACGACACCACGACAGGGGCGAGATGACCGTCGACGTGCAGGCTCTCAACGAGTTCGTGCTCATCGGCTCGGCGGTCACGCTGCTCGCGATCCTCGCCGTCCGGCTCTCCAGTCGCGCGGGGCTCCCCTCGCTGCTGATCTACCTGCTCATGGGCGTCGCCCTCGGCGAGGCCGGGCTGGGCATCCCGTTCGCGGACGCCGAGCTGACCCAGGCGCTGGGGTTCGCCGCCCTGGCGGTGATCCTGGCCGAGGGCGGCCTGACCACCAACTGGCGGCAGATGCGCTCCTCGATCCGTCTCGGCGCCTCGCTGGCGACCCTCGGCATCGTCGTGTCGGTGACCCTCGTCGCCGTCGCCGGCCACTACCTCCTCGGCCTCCCCTGGCAGCTGGCGGTGCTGCTCGGGGCGGTGTGCTCGCCCACGGACGCGGCGGCGGTGTTCTCGGTGCTCCGGGTCGTGCCGCTGCCCAAGCGGCTGACCGGGGCGCTCGAGGCCGAGTCGGGTCTCAACGACGCGCCCACCGTCGTCCTGGTCGTCCTCGTCTCGACCGGCGCGGTCAGCGACCACCACCCCGGTGTGGTCGTGGCGATGGTCGTCGGCCAGCTCCTCGGTGGTGTCGCCGTGGGCCTGGCCGCCGGGGTCGGCGGTGCCTGGCTGATGCGTCGGGCGGCGTTGCCCACGGCCGGTCTGTACCCGCTCGCCGTGCTGTCGCTGACCTTCCTCTCCTACGGCGCTGCGGCGGCCGCCCAGGCCTCCGGCTTCGCTGCGGTGTACGTCGCTGCGCTGGTGCTCGGGAACTCCGAGCTGCCCCACCGCGGCGCCACCCGGTCCTTCGCCGAGGGCGTGGCCTGGCTGGCCCAGATCGGGCTGTTCGTCATGCTGGGCCTGCTGCTCTCCCCGGGCCGGATCACCCTGTCGACGGTGGGCCTGGCGCTGGCCGCCGGGCTGGTCCTCACCTTGGTCGCGCGGCCGATCTCGGTGGCGGTGAGCGCCGTGGTGCAGCCGATGCCGTGGCGCGAGCTGGCCTTCCTGTCCTGGGCCGGGCTGCGCGGCGCGGTGCCGATCGTGCTCACCACGATCCCGATGGCCGAGGGGATCGACGGCAGCGAGCGGCTCTTCGACCTGGTCTTCGTGATGGTCGTGGTGTTCACGCTGCTGACCGGTCCGACGCTGCCGTGGGCGGCACGGGTGCTGCGGGTGGCGCGCCGCTCCGAGCCACGCGACCTCGATGTCGAGGCGGCCCCGCTGGAGCGGGTGGCCGCGGACCTGCTGCAGGTGACGATCAGCCCGCGGTCGCTGATGCACGGGGTCGAGGTGGGCGAGCTGCGACTGCCCCAGGGGGCGTCGGTGTCGCTGGTGATCCGAGACGACCAGACGCTGGTGCCCGAGCGGCGTACCGTCCTGCACGCCGGCGACCACCTGCTCGTCGTCACCCCGCGCCGCCAGCGCGAGCAGACCGAGAAGCGGCTGCGGCAGGTCAGTCGCGGCGGGCGACTGGCCCAGTGGCTCGGTCCGGTGCGTTGAGCCCACCGCGGCCGGGGGCGGGGCCAGGGGCGGGGCTCACGGCGCGCAGGCCGCGCCCTCCTGCTTGGCGGTGACCGACGAGCGGCCGGGACGCAGGTCGCCGAAGTCGTTGCCGACGACCACGACCACGCCGGGCAGGTCGACGAGGTCGACCGGAGCCTCGCGGACCGGCGAGGGCTTGGGCAGCACGCTGCGCACCAGCACGACGGCCGGGTCGCGCTTGTCCGCGGCCCACACCTGCACCTTGGCGACCTCGGTGTCGCGCGGGGCGTTGCTGCTGGTGCCCTCGCGGAAGCCGCGCTCGACGAAGCCGTCCATCACGGCGCCGGCCAGGCCCTCGCGGCTGCCCGCGTTGAGGATGGTGACCTCGACCTGCGAGGCGTCCAGGCGCTCGCCCTCCACGACCGTCCACGGCTCGCAGACCCCGGAGTCCTCCGCCTCCCCGCGGCCCGGCAGCGGCGCGGTGGCGTTGGACCAGCCCCAGGCGAGCATCACCAGGAGCAGGACCGCCAGGACGCCGAGCGTCAGGGCGGTGCGGAGACCGGCAGGCAGGTCGATCATGCGGTGCGCTTCCCGTGGGCGGCGTGGTCGAGGACCCGGGCGTGGAGGACGGGGCGCTGCTGCAGCGCCGCACGCAGCGCGCGGTGCAGGCCGTCCTCGAGGTAGAGCTCGCCGTGCCAGTCCACCACGTGGGCGAAGAGGTCCCCGTAGAACGTGGAGTCCTCGTCGAGCAGGGTGCCGAGCCAGAGCGTGTCCTTGGTGGTGACCAGCTCGTCGAGGCGCACCTGGCGCGGGGGCAGCGCGGCCCAGTCCCCGGACGAGAGTCCGTGCTCGGGGTAGGGGCGTCCGTCGCCGACCCGCTTGAAGATCACGGCCGCGAGTCTAGTGGGGGGCCGGGACGTCGACAGCCGCCCACCGGAGGGGGTGGGCGGCTGTCGTGGGGGTGGTGCTCAGGAGGAGGGAGCGGAGCGCGTCAGGCGCTCCAGCGCACCGAGTCGTCGACGAAGTCGGCCAGCGCGTGCACGCCGCGCAGGTCGCGGCGGGTCTCCATGAGCGCGGTGAGGCGCTGGGAGTGGCGCAGGCGCAGGGCCGCGCGCTGCTCGCCGAGCTTGTCGGCGGCGGTCTTGAGGTCGGTGGTGTTGGCGGTGCTGGCGGTGGTGCTGGCGGTGACGGGGGTGGTGTCGGCCATGGTGTGCTCCTCGGGTCCTGGAGATTGATCAGTGCTCTCAGCCTGCGCCCGCCAGATCGCGCGGAGGTTGACGCCGGGTTACGGGGATGTTGTGCGCCATGTGATGTGGATCGCTCCAATCCCTGTGTGGGCTGGGGATCGGTCAGTGGGGACGACCGGCTCGCACGGTGCGACTGGACAAGCGGCGTACGCTGCCGCCGTGAGTGAAACTGGAACAGGTTCTACCTCGGGCGCGTCCTCGGAGTGGCGCGACCACGAGGACGTCAAGGCGCTGAAGTACCGCTACCTGCGCACCCTGGACACCAAGCAGTGGGACGACTTCGAGGCGTGCTTCCTGCCCGAGGCCACCGCGGACTACAACGGGCTGGAGTTCGCCGACCGGGCCGCGCTGGTCGACTACATGCGCACCAACCTCGGCGAGGGGATGATCACCCTCCACCAGGTCCACCACCCCGAGATCACCATCGACGGCGACACCGCGACCGCGCGGTGGTACCTCCAGGACAAGGTCCTCGTCGCCGCGTTCGGGTTCATGCTCGAGGGTGCGGCGTTCTACGAGGACCGCTACGTACGTACGCCGGAGGGCTGGCGGGTCGCGCACACCGGCTACCGCCGCACCTACGAGGCGACGTACAACCTCGCCGACCTGCCGTCACTGAGCGTCAAGGGCCCCGGCGAGCACACGCACGTCTGAGTCCAGCGCTTCACACGGTGGGCTCAGACGGTGGGCTCAGACGGTGGGCTCAGACGGTGGGCTCGCTCCACGCCACCTGCACGGTCTCGACCCCGCGGTCGCGGGTGACCAGCCGGCCGCGTCCGGGCGGCAGGGGCGTGGGGCGCAGGGTGCCGAGCAGCGGACCCTCGTCGGGGCTGCCGGAGAGCAGCAGGCCGGGCATCGCGAGGTCGCGCAGGGTCTGGATCACCGGCTCGTAGAGGGCACGTGAGGCACCGCCGGAGCGACGGGCCACGACCACGTGCAGGCCGACGTCGCGGGCCTGGGCCAGCAGCGGCTGCAGGGGCGCCAGCGGCGAGCTCTGCTGGGTGGCGACGAGGTCGTAGTCGTCGACGACCACGAACACCTCCGCCCCCTGCCACCACGACCGGCTGCGCAGCTGCTCGGGGGTGACGTCGGGGCCGGGGATGCGCTGCTCGAGGTAGGCCGCGAGGTCGCGCAGCGCGGGCGTCGCCTGCTGCGCGGAGGTGAGGTACTGCAGGAGGTGCCCCTCGGGGACCTCGCCGAGCAGGGAGCGCCGGTAGTCGACGACCACCACCTGTGCCTCGGCGGCACCACGGGTGCGGGCGACCTCCTGGACGTAGGCGCGGAGCAGGGCGCTCTTGCCCGACTGGCCGTCGCCGAGGACCAGCAGGTGCGGCTCGGCGTCGACGTCCAGCCCCAGCGGGGCCAGCTCGCGCTCGTCCACGCCGAGGAGCAGCGGCCCGCCGGCCGGCTCGTCCGCTCCGGCGCTCTCGCCCGCGCCGGCCATCCGGCGTACGTCGTCGAGGTCGATGCGCTCGGGCAGCAGCCGCAGCTTCGGGCCGGCCGGCCCCCGCCACGCGGCACCCACCCGCCGCACGAGGTCCTCGACGCCGTCGCCGAGGTCGTGGCCGGTCGGGGCGGCGTCGATGCGCGGAAGGGCGCCGAGGAAGTGCAGCTTGGACTGCACGAGGCCGCGGCCCGGACGGCCGGTGGGCACGAGCGCGGCGAGCCTGCGGTCGATCTCGGAGTCGATGTGGTCGCCGAGGCGCAGCTCGAGCCGGGTGCCGAAGACGTCGCGCATGGCGGCGCGGAAGTCCGACCAGCGGGCCGCGCCCGCCACGACGTGCAGGCCGAAGGTGAGGCCGCGCCCGGCGAGCTGCTGGATCTCCATCTCCAGGTCGTCGAAGTCGGCGCGCAGCGTCGACCAGCCGTCGACGACGAGGAACACGTCGCCGAACCCGTCGTCGGCCGCGGCTCGGCGCCGCCGTGCCCGGTAGGTCTCGATCGAGTCGATGCCCTGCTCGCGGAAGTAGGCCTCACGCCGGTCGACCACACCGGTGACCTCGGCGAGGATGCGACGGACCACGTCGGGCTCGGAGCGGGTGCCCACACCGGCGACGTGCGGGAAGTCGGCCAGGGGAGCGAACGTGCCGCCGCCGAAGTCGAGGACGAAGAACTGCGACTCCTGTGGCGTCGTCACCAGCGACGCGCTGGCCACGATGGTGCGCAGCAGCGTCGACTTGCCGCTGCGCGGGCCGCCCACGACCGCCACGTGACCGGCGGCCCCGGACAGGTCGACGGTCAGGGTGTCGCGGCGCTGCTCGCGGGGACGGTCCACCGTGCCGAGCGGCACGGTGAGCCCGCCGAGGGCGCGCCAGGACGGGGAGTGCAGGCCCAGCGCCGGGTCCTCGACCAGGTCGCCGAACAGCCCGTCGAGCGTGTCGGGCTCCTCCAGCGGCGGCAGCCAGACCTGATGCGCGGCCGGGCCACGACCGGCCATCCGGCGTACGGCGAGGTCGAGAAGCGAGGTGTCGCTGACCGGCTGCGGGGCGACCGGCTCGGGGGCGGTGTCGGGCTCCTGCTCGAGCGGGCGGACCGAGGCGACGGTGAAGGGGAGGATGCCGCGGACGTGGCCGCCCTCGTCGCGACGCACCGGAGCGCGGCCGCTGGGCGGCCCGGAGACGTAGGCGGCCTTGAACCGCTGCATCGTGGTCGGGTCGGGCTTGAGGTAGCCCAGACCGGGCACGGCCGGCAGCTCGTAGGCGTCGGGCACCCCGAGCACGGCCCGGGACTCCTGGGCGCTGAAGGTGCGCAGTCCCACGCGGTAGGACAGGTGCGACTCCAGGCCGCGCAGCCGGCCCTCCTCCAGGCGCTGGCTGGCGAGCAGCAGGTGGATGCCCAGCGACCGGCCCAGGCGGCCGATGGCGACGAAGAGGTCGATGAACTCCGGCTTGGCGCTGAGCATCTCGGAGAACTCGTCGACCACGACGAACAAGGAGGGCAGGGGGGCGAGGTCCTCGCCGGCGGTGCGTGCCTTCTCGTAGTCGCGCACCGAGGCGAAGTTGCCGGCCTCGCGCAGCAGCTCCTGGCGACGCACCATCTCCCCGGACAGCGCGTCCTGCATGCGGTCCACGAGCGTGAGCTCCTGGGAGAGGTTGGTGATGACCGCCGAGACGTGCGGCATGTCGGACATCCCGGCGAAGGTCGCGCCGCCCTTGAAGTCGACCAGCACCATGTTGAGCTGCTCGGGCGAGTGCGTCATCGCCAGCCCGAGCACCAGCGTGCGCAGGAACTCCGACTTGCCCGAGCCGGTCGCGCCGATCACGAGGCCGTGCGGGCCCATGCCCTGCTGGGCGGACTCCTTGAGGTCCAGGTGGGCCGGCAGGCCGCCCTCGCCGACGCCGATCGGCACCCGCAGCCGGTCGCGTGCCGGCCGCGCCGGGCGAAGGCCTCCGCGGTCGCCAGGTCGCACTGGTCGCCGCGGGCGCGCACCGGCTGCTCACGGACCCGGACCGCCTCGAGGGCGACCGTGCCGCTGGCTCGGGCGTCCCCGGTCGCGACCGGGGTCGGGGCGCTCGCGACGGCGGCGGGGTCGTCGAGGATCGCCAGCCGCAGCCGGGTGGCGTCCTCGAGCTCGTCCCAGCGGGACGGCAGGTCCACGACGGTGACGCCGTGCAGCCCGTCGGGCGGGACGACGTGGTTGCCCGGGGGGAGGTCGGCGCCGTCGAGCAGCAGCAGGACGTGCGGCACCGCGGGACGCTCGTCGGCGCCGAAGCGGGGCCGGTCGGCCAGGTCGGGGGGCAGCAGGTCGGCGAGCTCGTCGAGGGAGGTGGCCACCATCCGTCGGGGGCCGACGGCGTCGGTGACCCGCGCGGAGTGGGCGTGCGGCAGCCACTTCACCCAGTCCCAGTGCGCCAGCTGGCGCTCACCGGCCAGCACCGCCACCACGAGCTGGTCGGGGGAGTGGAAGGCGGTGGCCGAGCACACCAGGGCCCGGGCGAGGCCGCGGGCGGAGGTCTCGGAGCCGCACACCTCGATCCGGTCGAAGGCGCGCAGGTCGAGCGAGGCCGGCAGGTCGGGCTGGTTGCGGTGCACGACCAGCAGCCGGTGCAGGGCCGACGCGGCGGCCGGGTCGACCTGGTCGATGGGGGCGCTCTCGGGCGGGACGAGCCGCAGCGCGAGCTCCTGGCTGCACACGCCGTACCGGACGTGGAGGAAGGTCGGGTCGCCGGCGCCGCGCTCCCACACCCGGCTGCGCTCCTCGGCCAGGGCGGGCAGCGAGCCGGGCTCGGGGTGCTGCCAGGTCAGCGCGCGGCGCTGCTGGGCGGCGGCCTCACGGGCCACCGTCCGGACCGAGGAGAGGTAGCGGAGGTACTCGGTGCGCGAGCCGGTCACCGACTGCGCACGCTGCTTCCGCTGCCGGTCGATCTGCACGACGATGAAGCCGAGCGTGGCGAAGAGGAACATGCCCGCCGCGATGTAGGAACGACCGCCCCCGCCGCCGGCGCCCATCGAGGCGACCAGGACGATCGACCCGAGGCTGCCGAGCATCGGGATCGCGTTCATCATGACGCCCGACGCGCCCTCGGAGCGGTCGAGCTCCGGCGGCGCCTGGAGTCGGAGCTCACCCGAGGGCATCTCGGGTGCCTCGAGGCGCTGTCCGCGCAGGGTCGTCGTCACGGCGAGCGACTACCCTTCACCCAGCGCGGCGAAACCGATCGGGAGGTGCAGTGGCGGCAGGTGCGGGCGACGTCCTCGCCCTCAGCGTGCACGGCCCCCGCGGCGTGGTCGACCTCGTGGTCCCCGCCGGCGCGACCGTCGCCGACGTGGCGGCGGAGTACGCCGCGCAGCTCGGCCTCCCGGTCGCCCCCGACCTCGCGGGCGGCTCGACCGGCCCGCTGGACCCCTCGCGGTCGCTGAAGGAGGCGGGGGTCGGTGCCGGCGCCCTGCTGGTGGCGGTCGAGCCGGCGCCGGTGGGGGCGCTGGCGACCTCGGCCGAGCTCCCCGCTCCACCCGGCGTCCCGTCCGACGGGGTCGGCCCGGGCCCCCTGCCCGGACCTGCACCGGGCCTGCTGGGAGGCCTGCTGCTGGGGCTCGCCGCCCTGCTCGGCGTGCTGGCGGGCTGGGCCGGAGCCGCGTCCGAGGGCGGGGCACGCACCGCCACCGTGACGCTCCTGGTGCTCGCTGCGCTGGTCGCGGCGCTGCCGGGCCGCTCGGTCCCCCACCGGGCCCTGCTGGCCCCGGTCTACGCCGGCGCAGCGGCGTACGCCGTGGTGTGGGAGCCGGTGCCCGAGCGCTGGCCGGTGCTGCTGGGCGTGGTGGCGCTGGTCTCCGCCGTGGCGGCCGGCGTGGCCCGGGTGCTCGCGCCGGGTCCGTCCGAGGCACTGCGCGTCTGGACCGTCGTCGGCGCCACGCTCTTCGTGCTCACCACGCTCGGGGCGCTGGTCGGCGCCCCCGCCCCGGTGGTGTGGTCGGTGCTGCTGGTGCTCGCGGTGCTGGCCCCTCGCTTCGTGCCCGGCCTGGCCGTGGACGTCCCCGACCAGCTGCTGGTGGACCTGGAGCGGCTCTCGGTCAACGCCTGGTCCGCGCGCGAGCGACCCGTCGGGCGGCGCGGGCGCACGGTCGTGCCACCGGCCCTCGTCGACGAGGTGGCCTCGCGCGGCGCGGTGGTGGTCACCGCCGCGTCCGCCGCGGTGCTCGCCGTGGTCGTCGTGGTGGCCCCGGCGCTGCTCGCCGCGGTCGTCCACACCCCCGACGTGGTGGGTGCGAGGGCGCTGGTGCTGCTGGGCGGCGCCGCCCTCCTCCTGGCCGCCCGCAGCTACCGCCACCGCGCCGCCCGGGCGCTGCTCCGGCTCGCCGGGCTGGGCGTCTGGGTGGCGCTCCTGCTCGACCTGGCCGCCTCGTTGCAGGCCGGTGCCGGACTGCTCGTCGGCGCGAGCGCGGTGGCCGTCGGGCTCGCGCTGGTGGCCGCCGCGGTGGCCACGGGCAGGGGCTGGCGCTCGGCCTGGTGGTCGCGCCGCGCGGAGGTCCTCGAGGGGCTGGCGGGCGCGTTCGCGCTGGCGGCGCTGGTGCCGGCGACCGGGCTCTTCCGGCTGCTGTGGGAGAACGTCCCCGACGTCTGAGCATCCGCCTGACCGTCCGCCTGACCGTCCGGCGGCCGCTCGTCGACCGCTCCTCGACCGCTCGTCGACGGGGCCGTCGGGGTTCTCCACAGCCGGGGCAGGCGCTGGTTTAGCGGGCAAAGACCCGGGTACACGCCCTGACGTCGCGCAGCGCCGGGCCCGCAGGGGCGCGCCGGTCACCGCGGGACGGACGACACCCACATCTCGGGCGACGGGGTCGCCTCCGAGGAAGGAGCAGTTCCCATGGCAGCAGCCGACTACGGACAGGGCGAGAAGACCCTGTCGCGGGCCGCTGGACTCGTCGCCGACGCCAAGGCGGAGTTCGACGGCATCTCCAAGCAGCTCATGACCAACGTCGAGACCCTCCGCAGCCAGTGGGGCGGGCAGGGCTCGACGGCGTTCCAGACGCTGGCGATGGCGTGGAACGAGAAGCAGCAGAAGATCGTGAGCGCGCTCAACGAGTTCGAGCAGAACCTCATCACCACCGAGAAGGACAACGTGTCGACCGACGACGCGCAGCAGTCCTCGATGACCGCCCTCCAGAACTCGCTGGGCGCCCTGCCCAACGGTCGCTGACCGGGCCAGGACAGGAGAAGGAGACAGACATGTTCGACGGCATCAGCGTCAACCACGGCGGCCTCGACATCGGGGCCGGCGACCTGGCCAACGGGGTCAAGGCCATCGAGGACCGGATGAACCGCCTCGAGGACGACCTCAAGGAGCTCAAGGGCTCGGGCTGGTCCGGCTCGGCCCAGCAGGCCTACACCCAGGCCAAGGCCCAGTGGGACCAGGCGATCAACGAGATGAAGGACCTGCTGGCCAAGACCAGCGTGGCGGTCTCCACCGCCAACCAGGACTACCGCTCCGCCGACCAGCGCGGCGCGGCCCTCTTCGGCGGCTGAGCCGCACCCGCGTGAGTCGGCCCGCCCTCCCGGTCCAGACCGGGGGGACGGGCCGCTTCGACGTGGGTAGGAGCCCGGCACCACACCGCCCCTGACCCCGATCCCCACCCCCGGCAACCCCTCTCGGGAGGACCACCCATGAGCACCGCGCCCCCCAGCGCCGGCCCCGCGCCCCTGTCCGGCCTGGTCCGGGTCACCGTGGCCTCCGGGAGCCGGCGCGTCGACCTGGTGCTCCCCGGTGCGGTCCCCGTGGCCGAGCTGGTGCCCGAGCTGGCCCGCAGCGTGGGGCTGCTCGACCCGCTCACGGTCCACGGCGGCTACACCGTCACCGGCCCCGACGGGCGCCGGCTCGCCGGCGACGCCGGCCTGGTGCTGCAGGGCGTCGAGGACGGGGCGCTGCTCACCGTGAGCGCCGGCGTGGACGCCGAGCCGCCCCGGGTCTACGACGACGTGGTCGAGGCGATGACCGACGTCGTGGAGCGCGACCTGCGGCCCTGGTCGCCGGCCTCGGGCCGGCGTACGGCGCTGGGAGCCGCGGGCCTGCTGCTCGTCCTCGGCGCGGGCAGCCTGCTGCTGCAGACCGACTCCACCCTCGCCGGCACCGCCGCCGCCCTCGTCGCCGCAACGCTGCTCGCCGGCTCCGTCGTGCTCTCCCGGGTCCAGGGCGAGCCGGAGGCGGCGGTCGCGGTCTCCTGGACCGCCTCGTTGTACGCCGTCGTGGCCGGTCTGCTCCTCGCCGCCGACGGCGGCTTCGGCCCCTCGGCCGTGGGCGCCGGTCTCGGCGCGATGGTCGTCGTCTCGCTGTTCCTGTTCAAGGACGTGTTCGTGGCGGTCGTCGTGCTCGCGCTCGGCGTCGGCCTGTGGGAGCTCGCCCGGGCCCTCGGGACCGCCGGCATCAAGGTGCCGTTCCTGCCGGTGCTCACCGGTGGAACGCTGATGCTCGTCGGCGCGTACTACGGCGGCATGGAGACCGCCGCGGTCGCGATGGCGCTGACCGTCATCGGCACGCTCGTGTGGCGACTCTCCGACGGTGCGGACGGGTTCGTCCGTGACGCGAGCGCCGGGGTGTTCTGCCTGTCCTACCTGCACCTCATGGGCGTCTTCGTCATGCTCATGCTGGTCGAGACGGACGGTCCCTGGCGCATCGTGGCCTTCATCGTGGCGACGGTCGCCTCCGACGTCGGCGGCTACGCCGCGGGGGTCTTCCTCGGCAAGCACCCGATGGCCCCGACCATCAGCCCCAAGAAGTCC
>NZ_LUPI01000062.1:0-10336 GCF_001627265.1 Nocardioides sp. REDSEA-S30_B4
ACCGGCGCGCAGCCGACCCCGGCGTACGCCGCGGCCCCGCCGGCGCCCGCCGGTCAGATGGGTGCCGGCCCGATCGGTCAGGTGCGCAGCACCGGCGTGGCGTTCCTGCTGTTCATCGTCACCTTCGGGATCTACGGCTGGTACTACTGGTACAAGGTCCACGAGGAGATGAAGCAGCACTCCGGCCAGGGCATCGGCGGCGCGGTCGCGCTCATCCTGGCGATCTTCGTGAGCATCGTGATGCCCTACCTCACCTCCGCCGAGGTGGGCGGACTCTACAAGCGCCGTGGGCAGAAGGAGCCGGTCAGCGGCGTCACGGGGCTGTGGTACTTCCCCGGCATGTTCATCCTCGTCGGCCCGATCATCTGGTTCGTCAAGACCAACGGCGCGCTCAACGACTACTGGAAGTCGCTCGGCGCCCAGGGCTGAGGCACAGGGTCCCGAGGCTCGCTGCGCTCGCACCTCGACCACCGATGGTCGAGGTGCGAGGAGCGTCAGCGACGAGCCACGAGACCCGTGTGGGGCTGGAGGTCCCAGAGGTACCGGCTGCCGGGCACCAGGTCGAGGTCGCGGTCGGCGCCGATCCGGTTGACGCTGGCCATCAGCTCGGTCATCCGCCGCGAGAGCTCGGCGTCGTCGCCGCCGCTGCCGTAGAACGCGTGCACGTCGTGCATCCCGGCGGTGGGGAAGAGCTCCTCCACGATCGCGTCGGCGTGCGGCGGGTCGGGGTGGCTGCCGGGCAGTGGTGAGAGGCAGCGATGCTGGAGGTACGCCGACGTCGCCTGGGTCCGGATCGCGATCGGCGTGTGCTCGACCAGCCAGCGGTGCAGCCAGGTCTCCTCGTCGAGCTCGGCGGGCCGCCGCAGCACGGCGGTGTTGGCCAGCACGTCCGCGCGGCTGCCGTCGTAGGTCTCGGCGGGGTCGACGCGCCGGCGCTCCTCCACCAACCAGCCGGCCGTGGTGGCGCCCGGGGCGCTCGTCCCGAGGTGGTCCGCGAGCGCGCCGGCCACCCGCTCCGGCTCCGGGCCCCACACGCTGACGACGGCGCCGATCGGCTCGCCGGTGCCGAAGCGCAGGGCGTCGGCGACGTGCTCGTCGTCGAGGTTCACCTGCAGGCGCAGCGCGCCGGTGGCGGCGAGTGCCTCGCGCAGGGCGGGGGCGGTCAGCGCGGCGCCGAGCCCGTCGCCCCACACGAGGAACATCGCCTTGGGAGTGCCCGCGGGCAGCCAGGTGGTCACCCGAGCAGGCTAGTAGAACGTGTTCTTGTTGTCTTCGGCTCACGGCCGTGGCGGCCGTGTGGGCTGCGGCAGGGCCTCAGGCGCTCATCGGCGACGGGGTGCGTGCCCGGCCGGGCACGCAGCATGGCCACCCGGCCGTCGGGCGCCGCGTCGTCGAGCACGCCACGCAGCATCGCGACCATCGAGTCGAGCTGGTCGGGCTCGGGCAGGTCGACGCAACCCTCGACCTCGAGCACGCCGGCCATGGGGTGGTCGTCCTCGTCGATGAGCAGCAGCCACAGGCCGTGCCTGCGGTGGGCGTCGTGCGCTCCGACGAGGTGGCGCCAGGTGCGCAGCAGGGAGACCTGGTCGTCAAGGACGAGCGTGTCGGGGCTGTAGGTGCCGCCGTCCCAGTCGGGGTCCGCGGCGGGGTCGCAGTCGGGGTGGTCAGGCAGGTCCGAGATGTCCATGCCCTCAGGCTGCCCCGCACCGGGGCCGGTCGTCGGCGCTCGTCCACAGGAGTCGGGTCCGGGGTGACCTGTGGACGGCAGGGGGGCCGAGGGTGGCCGGCCGGCGCGGCAAGGTTCATCGGCCGGCCGACGTACCTTGACGTGGGACGACGAACCTCTGTCGTCCAGCGGCAAGGTCCATCGGCCAGCCGACAAACCGCCCGAGCCCGCCAGCCTCAGACCACGGACCGGTAGACCTCCACGGTCCGCTCGGCGATGGCCGGCCAGCCGAAGGACTCGATCGCGCGCTGCCGGCCCGCCCGGCCCATCGCGGCGGCTGAGTCGGGGTCGGAGACGACGCGCAGCATCGCGTCGGCGAAGTCGGCGACGTACTGCTCGGGGTCCAGCGGGGTGCCCGTGCCGTCGGTGGCCTGCTCGATGGGCACCAGGACGCCGGTCGAGCCCGGCACGACGACCTCCGGGATGCCTCCCGTGGCGGTCGCGACGACCGCCGTCTCGCACGCCATCGCCTCGAGGTTGACGATGCCGAGCGGCTCGTAGACCGACGGGCAGGCGAAGACGGTCGCCTGCGTGAGCAGCGCGATCACCTCCGCGCGCGGCAGCATCTCGGGGATCCATACGACCCCGCCCGCGTCGCCGCGGGACTCCCGCAGGCCGGCGACCAGGCCCTCGACCTCGGCGAGGATCTCGGGGGTGTCCGGAGCGCCCGCGCACAGCACGACCTGCACCTCGGGCGGCAGAGCCGCGCACGCGCGCAGGAAGAGCGGCAGCCCCTTCTGCCGGGTGATCCGGCCGACGAAGACCACCGACGGGCGCTCGGGGTCGACCCCGAGACGACGGCACACCTCCTCGTCCGGCCGCGGAGCCCACAGCCCGGTGTCGATCCCGTTGTGCACGGTGTGCACGCGCGCCGGGTCGACCGCGGGGTAGGAGCGCAGCACGTCCTCCCGCATCGCCGCCGACACCGCGATCACCGCGGCGGCGGACTCGTAGGCGGTGCGCTCCACCCACGACGACAGGCGGTAGCCGCCGCCGAGCTGCTCGGCCTTCCACGGCCGCAGCGGCTCGAGGCTGTGCGCGGTCACCACGTGCGGCACGTCGTGCAGCAGCCCCGCGAGGTGGCCGGCGTGGTTGGCGTACCAGGTGTGGCTGTGCACCAGGTCGGTGCCCGCGCAGGCGTCGGCCATCGCCAGGTCGACCCCCATCGTGCGCAGCGCCGGGTTGGCCGCGGACAGCTCCGCGAGGTCGGCGTACGACGACGTCAGCTGCTCCGAGCGCTCCGCGCCGAACGCGTGCACGTGGGTCTCGAGGTCGTCGCGGTCGCGCAGCGCGCGCACCAGCTCGGCCACGTGGACCCCGGCCCCTCCGTAGATCTCCGGCGGGTACTCCTTGCTCAGCACGTCGACTCGCACACCGCGAACCTACTCGCCACCTCCCGGGGCTGGGGAGATGTGGTTAACGTGAGCGTCATGAGTGCCAGCGCCGGCCGCAAGAAGGTCCTCGCCATCGTCCTGGCGGGCGGTGAGGGCAAGCGGTTGATGCCGTTGACCGCAGACCGTGCGAAACCTGCGGTGCCGTTCGCCGGCATCTACCGGCTCATCGACTTCGCGCTGTCCAACGTCGTGAACTCCGGCTACCTCAAGGTGGTCGTGCTGACGCAGTACAAGTCGCACAGCCTGGACCGCCACGTCACCCAGACCTGGCGGATGTCGAACCTGCTGGGCAACTACGTCGCGCCGGTGCCGGCGCAGCAGCGCGTCGGCAAGCACTGGTACCTCGGGTCGGCCGACGCGATCTACCAGTCGCTCAACCTCATCCGCGACGAGAAGCCCGACATCGTGGTGGTCGTCGGCGCCGACCACGTCTACCGGATGGACTTCGCCCAGATGGTCGCCCAGCACGTCGAGTCCGGCGCCGCGTGCACGGTCGCGGCGATCCGGCAGCCGATCGCGATGGCCGACCAGTTCGGGGTCATCGACGTCCAGCCCGACGAGCCGTCGCGCATCCGGGAGTTCCTGGAGAAGCCCACCGACCCGGTCGGGCTGCCCGACAGCCCCGGCGAGGTGCTGGCCTCGATGGGCAACTACGTCTTCGACGCCGACGCCCTGGTCGAGGCGGTCACCCGCGACTCCAGCACCACCGGCTCCAAGCACGACATGGGCGGCGACATCGTGCCGGCGTTCGTGCGCCGCTCGCAGGCCGGCGTCTACGACTACAAGGACAACGTGGTGCCCGGTGCCACCGCGCGCGACGCCGGCTACTGGCGCGACGTCGGGACGCTCGGCTCCTACTACGCCGCCCACATGGACGTCGTCTCGCCGATGCCGATCTTCAACCTCTACAACACCGAGTGGCCGGTCTACACCTCCTACGGCCCGCAGCCGCCGGTGAAGCTGGTCCAGGGCGCCAACGGCTCGCCCGCAGCCACCGACGAGACGCTCCTGTCGCCCGGCGTCGTGGTCTCCGGCGGGTCGGTGTCCCGCTCGGTGCTCTCCCCGGACGTCCGCGTCGAGGACGGGGCGGAGGTGACCGGCTCGGTGCTGCTCAACGGGGTGACCGTCGGGGCCGGGGCGGTCGTGCGCGACACCATCCTGGACAAGAACGTCGTCGTCCCGCCCGGCGCGGTCATCGGGGTCGACCCCGAGGCCGACCGGGCCCGCGGCTTCCTGGTCACCGAGGGCCTGACGGTGCTCGGCAAGGACCAGCCCTTCCCGACCGACGCGTGAGCCGCTCCTTCAGCCGCGCCGAGCTGGAGTCCTTCCGCGACGCGGAGGTGCCCGACCTGCTCGGCGGCCCGGACGACCCGTCGGTGCGACTGCTGTTCGTCGGCATCAACCCCGGCCTGTGGACCGCGGCCACGCAGACCCACTTCGCCCACCCCGGCAACCGGTTCTACCCCGCGCTGCTGCGCGGCGGCGTGATCACCGCACCGGTCGACGCCGCGGCCGGCATGGGCGAGGAGGACCGTGCCCGCTTCCGGGCCCGCGGCATCGGCATCACCAACCTCGTGCGCCGCGCCACCGCCAAGGCCTCCGAGCTCACGACCGAGGAGCTGCGGGCCGGGGGAGCGGACCTGGTCGCGCTCGTCGAGCGGGTGCGGCCGCGGGTGGTCGCCGTCGCCGGCATCACCGCCTACCGGCAGGCCTTCGCGCTGCCCAGGGCCGTGCCCGGGCGGCAGCCGGAGCCGATGGGGCCGGCCGAGCTGTGGGTGGTGCCCAACCCCAGCGGGCTGAACGCGCACGAGACGGTCGAGAGCCTCGCAGCGGCGTACGCCGAGGTCGGCCGCGCCGCCGGGCTGCTGTAGGCGCAGCGGTGCGGGAGGCGCTCAGTCGCGCCGGACGACGAGCGCGTTGGCGACGTTGCGCAGCACGGAGTCCGAGGGGTCGTTGAGCACCTTCAGCACGCCGCGCTTGCCGCCGACCATGGTGGTCGAGCCGCCCCCGTCGAGGTTGAGCGCCTCGTCGGCGCCGAGGTCCTGCATCATCCGGGCCAGCTCGACCATCGTGTAGCCGCGGCTGTCGTCGGAGCGGCCGTCGACGGCGAGCAGCAGCACCTCGTTGGTGTCGCGGTCGATGCCCACGGCGGTGCGGGGGTGCATCTCGGAGTCGTCGACGACCTGCACGACGCCGTCGTCGATGAGCAGCTTGGAGCCGGTGATGACCAGCCGGGGCCGACCGCGCAGGCCCCACGAGACGTCGGCGTCACCGCGCTTGAGCTTGCGCAGCTGCTTCGCGCCCTCGCCCCGGCCGATCAGCACCAGCCCGTCGATCGGGCGTCCGGCCCTGAGCTTGCCGCGGTTGGCCACGACCCGCCCGCCGTGGACCTCGACCATCCGGACGTTCTGCTGCTGGCCCTGGGTGACCTCGTAGCCAGGGGTGCGGCCCCACTTGCGCGTGTAGATCCCGATGCCGCCGGGCAGCACGAAGTGGCTGTTGATGTTGGTGACGTCGGCGGCCGGGCGCTGCTTGATGCTGCCCCGGAAGGCGATCTCGCCGAACTGCGGCCGCCCCTTCTTCGTCAGGAAGAACCCCTGGTTCCACCCGGTCTCGCGGGCGTTGAGCAACCCCCTGCGCGGGGAGGCAGTGACACCGAGCGGTGCCCCGGTGCGACCGATGTCGTAGAAGTCGCCGTTGACGGCAGCCACCGCGCCCGCGTCGCGCGCCATGGTCAGGACGTCCTCGACCGCGGCGACCTTGCCGGGGTTGACCACGTCGAGGCGGATGTCGTCACGGTCGAGGTCGACGGCCAACAGGTGCGCGATGACCGGGCCGCGGGCATCGGTCTGGGTCCAGGTGGTGTGGACGACGCCGGGGCCGAGGCGCCGCTGGGTCGTGGCGGAGCGCTGCGCGGGCAGGGCCCTGCGGGCCGCGACGTACGGCGCCGGCTGACCGACCACGCCGTCGGAGCTGTGCCAGGTGGGCTCGGCCGGCCCCAGGTCGACCACCTGGTCGGCGGGGCGCGCGACGCGCTCCTCGGCGGTCGCGTCGGACGGCCGGTCCGCGCCCGGGACCGCTGCCGCTGGCGCGACGACGACGCCGCTCAGGGCGAGGGCAGCGAGGACGGACCGAGAACGCACCAGTCGATGTTAAAGGAGTGACTGATGTGACGGAAGGGCTCGTCGGGGCGGCGTGAGTTTCATCGGGGGGCCGCTGGGCCTCACGGCTTCCCGACGCAGGTGCATCGGCGGGCCGTGAGGTTCATCGGGGCGCCGATGAACCTTCGCCCAGCCGGCCCACCGCAGCCCGGCCGACCCAGCCGGCCCACCCCTCCAGCCCACTCAGCCCAGCCGGCCCGCCGTGTGCAGCACGGTGTCCTCGAGCAGCACGACGCCGGGGGTCCGGCTGCTCATGCCGGCGAAGGTGTCGCTGAGCGGGCTCGCGAGGAGGAAGAGCGACTGCCCCTCCGGCACCTCGACCCCGACGGCCGGCAGCTCGATCCGGACCTCCTCGCCGACCAGCGGCAGCGCGGCGCGGAAGGGGAGCACGTTGTTGTGCACCAGCGTCGCGTCGGCGGGAGAGGTGCCGATCGCGAGGCCGTAGAAGGCGCGGGCGTCGGCCCCGACGGTGGTGGCCAGCGCGGTGAGGTGGGACCCGCCCGCCACGGTGAGCGGACCCTCGGCCACCTCGTGGGCGATCGGTACGCCGGCGGCGGCGGTCGTGGCGACGGTGCCGACCGGCAGCTCGAGGCGGCGCTTGACGCTGCGGGTCGTCACGCACCCGGACTCCGGGGTGGCGAGGTGGAAGCGGCCGTAGCCGCGTACCTTCTTCTTCGCCCCCTTGAGCGCGCGGTCGAGGAAGGCGAGGGTCAGGTCGGTGAAGTCGCCGCCGGAGAGCTTCTCCGCGCAGGGGTCGGAGCTGACGGTGACGCCGGCGGGCAGCACGGCGGGCAGGGCGTGGCCGCCGTTGTAGGCGGTGAAGATGCTGCGCTTGCGGGCCTTCCGCGTGAGCGCCACCTTCCAGTTGGTCAGCGCCTGCTCCAGGGGGAACAGGGTGTCGGTCGTGCCCTGGCCGAACAGCACCGGGACGTCCAGCCTCGCGCCCTGCGCGACCTGCCACTTCGGGCCGTTCTTCTCCATGAAGGTCGCCATGTCCTCGGTGCTGGGCACCGAGCCGTCCGGCCAGGTGCCGGTCGCGGCACCCTCGACGAGGGCCTTGTAGACGTTCGGCGGCAGCGCGTCGCTGGGCAGCGACCCCGCGGACAGCGCGAGGGCCCACTCGGTGCGCACCACGCCCTCGGGGGCCAGGCTCTCCTCGAGGTCGTGCCAGGTGATCTGCGGGACCAGGGCGTCGACGACCTGCCGACCGGTCGCCCGGATCTCCTCGAAGGCCATGAGGAACTGGTAGCCACCGCCGTACGACCCGCCGATGGCGCCGATCCGCGGGTCGCCCTTGCGGTCCTGGATCACCCAGGGAAGCTCGCTGACCAACTTCACCAGGGCCCGGACGTCGTGGCCCTCGAGGTCGGGGTTCTCGACGTGGGTGTGCCCGCCGGACTCGCCGAAGCCGCGCTGGTCGAAGGAGAGGACGCCGTAGCCGGCCTCCAGGAACCGGGCCGCCTGGGCCTCGTCCGTCCAGCGTGACCCGCCCCAGCCGTGGGACTGGAAGACCAGCGGGACCTTCGTCTTCCGGCCGGTCGCGATGCCCGGACGGAACAGCGTCCAGCAGATCTGGACCGGCTCGGTCTCGCCCGGCTCGGGGACGCTGTCGAGGCACCCGTCGGTCACGACGTTCGCGGCCTTGCTGGTCCTGGCCGCCGCCTGTGCGCCGGTCGTGGCGCCGAGCGTGGTCAGGCCGAGCGCAGCCGCCAGGGCGGTCGCGACGGCGGTGCGGGTGGCTCGGGTGGTTCGACGCACGGGGGCTGCTCCTCGAAGGTTCGGTTGCCGGGGACAACGAGAGACGGTCGTCACAGGTCACGGGCTGCCGCGGACCGGGTCGCCGGCGGCGTACCTTCTCTGCGTGGGCACCTGGAACTCCCTGGCCGTGGGGGACAACCTCGTGGTGCTCGCCGACCTCGCCGCCCAGGGTGCGCGCTTCGACGTGGCCTACCTCGACCCGCCCTACAACACCGGCAGCGCGCTGACCTATCGCGACCGCACGCCCTCGCACGAGGAGTGGGTCGCGTCTCTGCGGCCACGGCTGGAGGCCGTGCGTGCGGTGCTCGCGCCGACCGGCGCGGTCTTCGTCAGCATCGACGACCACGAGGTCGCGCGGCTGAGGCTGCTGCTCGACGAGGTCTTCGGCGAGGATCAGTTCCTCGCGCAGGTCGTGGTCAACCTCAACCCCAAGGGGCGCCAGCTCGGGCCCGGCTTCGCCACCAGCCACGAGTACCTCCTCGTGTACGCCGTCGACCGCTCGGCCTGCGCGCTCGACGCATCCACCCCCGACACGGTCGATCCCGCCGACTTCCCGCACCACGACGAGGCGAGCGGTCGCGCCTTCCGGCTGCTGCCGCTGCGCAACACCAACAAGAAGTTCAACCCCACCACCGCGCGCACCCTGCACTACCCGCTGTGGGGCGACCCGGCGAGCGGCCGCGTCGCGACGGCCCCCTTCGACGGCGCCCGCGAGGTCGAGCCGGTCTTCGGCGACGGCACCCCGGCGGTCTGGCGGTGGAGCGCGCCGCGCGTCGACGAGCGCCCCGACGACCTGGTCTGCCGGGTGGTCAAGGGCCGCGGCGGCGAGCGGGTCGACGTCTACCAGCGCGACTGGCTGCACGCCGGGCGCCGCAAGAAGCTGCGCACCGTCTGGCTGGCCGAGGAGGTCGGCTCCACCGACACGGCCGTGGCCGAGCTCAAGGCGCTGGTCGGACCGGTCTTCGCCTCGCCCAAGCCCACCGGGCTGCTGCGCCGCGTCCTCGGCACCTACCCCGACGACGCGCGGGTGCTCGACCCGTTCGCCGGCAGCGGCACCACCGGGCACGCGGTGGCGATGCTCAACGCCGAGGACGGCGGGCGGCGGACCTGTCTGTCGATCAACCACCCCGAGTCGGTGCCGCCCGGCTCACCCGCGGCCGCCGCGGGCCTCGCCACGGTCGCCGACATCACCCGGGCCCGCCTCACCGCCGTCGCCGAGGCATACGGCGGTGGGCTGGCCCTGCGCTGAGCAGCACCGTTGCAGGGCCGGGCTCAGCCGACGCCGACCGCCTTCTCGAGGTTGGCGACCTCGTCGTCGAGGTGGGTCAGCAGCCGCTGCAGGTGCGGGACCGTGCGGCGGCAACCGGTCAGGCCGAAGCCCATCTGCCCGTCGTAGGAGGTGCAGGTGATGTTGAGCGCCATGCCGTTGATCGGGATCGACAGCGGGTAGGTGCCGGTGAGCTTCGCGCCGTTCCAGTAGTGGCTGGTGCGGGGGCCGGGCACGTTGCTGATGATCAGGTTGTACGGCGGTCGCACGATGCCCTGCATCCGCAGCAGCGGCGCCAGGATCGCGGGCGCCTGGCCCAGCGCGCTCATCGCGAGGATCTGCGTCTGGGTCATCGACGACAGCGCCTCCTTGCCGTCGCGCATCGAGAGGTGGATGCGGTCCAGGCGCTCGGCCGGGTCGCCGAGGTCGGTGGCCAGCTGCACCATCACCGAGCCGATCGCGTTGCCGCCCTCGGCCGAGGCGATCTGGGACTGCTTGGCGTTGAGGCCGACCGGGACCATCGCGACCATCGGGTCCTCGGGCAGCGCGTCGAGCTCGAGCAGGTAGGTGCGCATCGCGCCGGAGCACATCGCCAGCACGACGTCGTTGATCGTGGTGCCGGACGCCTTGGCGATGGCCTTGAGCCGCTCCACCGGCCAGTCGTCGGCCGCGAACCGGCGGGCGCCGGTGATCGACTGGTTGAAGATCGTGCGCGGGGCGTAGAAGGAGACCGCGGAGGTCTGGTTGCGCACGCCCTTGGAGAGGGTGCGGACCAGCGCACCGGGCATGCCGGCCGCCTCGGCGGCCACGCCCAGCGCCGTACGGAAGGCTGCGACGGGGACCTCGGGCAGCGTGGTCGGTGCGTCCTCGACCGGCTTGCGCTGGGGGCGGGAGTGCCGCGCCCAGGGCGCAAGCATGCCGCGCTCATCGGCCTGACTTGGCTCAACTGGTTAGTGCGTGACCTCGCCATGGTCGAGCGCGTCGAGGATGGTCTGCTGCTGGTCGGGTACGACGGGCGCGAAGGTCTGCT
>NZ_LUPI01000063.1:0-18961 GCF_001627265.1 Nocardioides sp. REDSEA-S30_B4
GCCCGGTTGCGGGTCGTGGCGAGCCTGACCATCGCCGAGCAGCTGGCGCCGGCGTGGATCGCCCGGTTCCGCCGGGAGCAGCCCGGTCACCAGGTGCGGCTGGAGGTGGCCAACAGCGAGCAGGTGCTGGAGCGGGTGCTGAGCGGCGAGGTGCCGCTGGGGTTCGTGGAGTCACCGTCGGTGCCGCAGGAGGTCTCGGTCGCCGCGGTCGGGCTGGACCGCCTCGTGGTCGTCGTGGCCCCTGAGCACCCGTGGGCCCGGCGTACCAGCCCGTTGACCCCCACCGAGCTCGCCGCCGCCGAGCTGGTGCTGCGCGAGGAGGGCTCGGGCACCCGGCGCACCCTGGCCCGCGCGCTCGCGCGCGCCGACGCCCCGCTGGGCGAGGGCCACCTGGAGCTGGCCAGCACCGCCGCCGTGCGCGCGGCCGCGCTGCAGGGCGACCTGCCGGCGGTGCTCAGCGAGCTGGGCGTGGCCGACCAGCTCGCCGCCGGCGCCCTCGTCGAGGTGCCCGTCGACGGGCTCGACCTCAGCCGCACGCTGCGCGCGGTGTGGCTGCCGAGCCGGCGCCCGAGCGGCGACGCGGCGCGTCTGCTCCGCATCGCGCGGGCCGCTGCGGGGGCGTAGCCAGAAGCTCCATGGAGGAGCACGATGGCGCCATGAGCACCGAGGCACCGGCACCGCTGGAGACGCTGCGCGAGGACTGGGAGCGGCTGCTGTGCGTGGTCGCCCACCCCGACGACCTGGAGTTCGGCGCGGCCGCGGCCGTCGCACGGTGGACAGGCCAGGGCAAGCAGGTCGTCTACTGCATGGTGACCAGCGGCGAGGCCGGCATCGACGCGATGCCGCCCGAGGAGTGCCGCCCGGTCCGGGAGGCCGAGCAGGTCGAGTCGGCGCGGGTCGTCGGCGTCGACACGGTCGACTTCCTCGGCCTGCCCGACGGCGTCCTGGAGCACGGCGTGCCCCTGCGCCGCGCGATCGCCGAGGCGGTGCGCCGGCACCGGCCCGAGGTGGTGCTGACCGGCAACTTCCGCGACACCTGGGGCGGGGCCAACCTCAACCAGGCCGACCACATCGCGGTCGGCAGGGCGGTCCTCGACGCCGTGCGGGACGCGGGCAACCGCTGGGTCTTCACCGAGCAGCTCGTCGAGGGCGGCGGGTCGCTGGAGAAGTGGGGCGGGGTCGGAGAGGTGTGGGCCTTCGGGTCACCCCAGGCCACCCACGCCGTCGACACCACTGCGACCTTCGACGCCGGCGTGGCCTCCCTCGAGGCGCACCGGGCCTACATCGACGGCCTGGGGTGGGAGCACTTCGACCCCCGGGAGTTCCTCGAGGGGATGGCCCGCGCGACCGGGCAGCGGCTCGGCTGCGCCTTCGCCGCGCCCTTCGAGGTGTTCCCGATGGGTTGGGGCGAGTAGGGCCCCGGCGGGGCGGGCCCGGGATACGACGCATCCCATTTCCTGCTTACTGGCCAGTAAGCAGGAAATGGGATGCGGAGTAACCCGCCTCAGCCCAGGTCGGTCAGCAGCTGGTCGAACGCGGTCTGGCTGGAGTCGCGCAGGAAGCCCGAGCAGCGCTCCCACTCGTCGGTCTCGCCGATGGCCTGGGCGGCCAGGGCCAGCAGCGCCAGGCACATGAGGAACCCGCGGTTGGGCTCGTGCTCCCACGGCACCGGACCGTGGCCCTTCCAGCCGTTGCGGCGCAGCATGTCCAGCGAGCGGTGGTAGCCGACCCGGGCGTAGGCGTAGATCGTGACGGGGTCCGACTGGTCCTCCGCGGCCTGGCCGGCCAGCGCGGCCCAGGCGAACGGGCTGGCGGGGAACTGCTTGGCGACGGCGTACTTGTCCTGGCCGGAGGCCAGCGCGGCCGCGGCCGGGTCCTCGGGGAGGTGGGTGGGCGGCGGGCCCGCCATCAGGTCCTGTCCGATGCTCATGGGCGCCATGGTGCCAGGCGCCCCTGACCCCGGACGCAGTCGTGCCCCTCAGCGGGCGCCATGGCGCGCGCTGAGGGGCACGACTCGGTGCTCCGGTGCTGCCGGGGCGCTCAGCCCAGCGAGCGACCCGCGGAGCGGAGGTTCTCGCAGGCCTCGACAACGCGGGCCGCCATGCCGGCCTCGGCGGCCTTGCCCCAGGCACGCGGGTCGTAGGCCTTCTTGTTGCCGACCTCGCCGTCGACCTTCAGCACGCCGTCGTAGTTCTGGAACATGTGCGCGGCGACCGGACGGGTGAAGGCGTACTGGGTGTCGGTGTCGACGTTCATCTTCACCACGCCGTAGTCCACCGCGTCGGAGATCTCCTGGGCGGTCGAACCCGAGCCGCCGTGGAAGACCAGGTGGAACGGCTTGGCGCCGGCCTCGAGACCGAACTCGCCGACCACGGCCTCCTGGGCCTGCTTCAGCACCTCGGGGCGCAGCTTGACGTTGCCCGGCTTGTAGACGCCGTGCACGTTGCCGAAGGTCAGCGCGGTCATGTAGTAGCCGCGGTCGCCGTAGCCGAGCGCCTTCGCGGTCGCGATGGCGTCCTCGGGGGTGGAGTAGAGCTTCTCGTTGATCTCGTTCTCGACGCCGTCCTCCTCGCCGCCGACCACGCCGACCTCGATCTCGAGGATGATCTTGGCCGCGATGCACTTCTCCAGCAGCTCGCCGGCGATCGAGAGGTTCTCCTCCAGCGGCACGGCCGAGCCGTCCCACATGTGCGACTGGAACAGCGGCGCCTCGCCGCGCTTGACCCGCTCCGCGGAGATGTCGAGCAGCGGGCGGACGAAGCCGTCGAGCTTGTCCTTGGGGCAGTGGTCGGTGTGCAGCGCGACGTTGACGGGGTAGTTCTTGGCCAGCTCGGCGGCGTACGCCGCGAACGCCACCGACCCGGTCACCATGTCCTTGCGCGTGGGGCCGGAGAGGTACTCGGCGCCACCGGTGGAGACCTGGATGATCCCGTCGGAGCCGGCGTCGGCGAAGCCCTGCAGCGCCGCGTTGAGGGTCTGGCTGGACGAGACGTTGATGGCGGGGAAGGCGTAGGCGCCGGCCTTCGCGGCGTCCAGCATCTCGGCGTACTTCTCAGGGGTGGCGATGGGCACGTGGCGCTCCTCGGGTGGGGTCAGACGCCGCTCACCCTAGTAGGAAGGGTCCGTGGTCTCGATGGGTCGTCCGTCCCTTTCCCCCCGCCCGCCCCTGCCCCGGTCGCTGCGCACGTCCGGCCGCCGCTCGACGTCGGTCCGGTCCGCCGACGAGGCGTGGGCGGTGCTGGCGGGTGCCGGCCACGGCCGCCACTGGTACGTCGATGCCGCACCTTTCGTTGTCCGCGGAGCCCTCGACCGGCTGGCCCTCGGCGGTGGTCGCCGTTGGCCCGTGGCCGACGGGCCGCTGCTCCGGGCCGGTGACCGCGCCGGCTTCTGGCGGGTCCTGGCCGCCGGCACCACCGCGACCGGGCACCGGCTGGTGCTGGAGGCCGCGGTGCGGGCGCCGGGCCGGGTGGTCCTCGAGCTGCGCGTGGACCGGCACCCCGCCGGCTGCACCGTCGACCTGGCGATCACCTTCGAGCCGGACGGTCTGCTCGGGGCCGCCTACCTGCTCACCGACGTCCCTGCCCGCGAGGCGGTCGTCGAGCTGACCCACCGGCGTCTCCTGGCCGACCTGCGGAGGGTGTGAATCCGGTCCCAGAACCCGCGGGACCCGTCACCACGCCGGCTGCCGTGCGTTGCGCAGTCATGGCCCCCCTCCGCCGCCCCCTCCTCGCCGCCGCGGTCGGCTCCGCCGCGCTCGCCGCCTCGCTGCTCGCCCCGAGCCCCGCCGCGGTCTCGACCGAACGCCCGTGGACGCCGCAGTTGGTGCGCGTGCACGCCGACCCCGACGCCGTGGGTGCGCTGGGGCTCGACCTCACCGAGCACGGCGGCACCGAGGGCGTGGACGTCGTCCTGCACACCGCCGCCGAACGCGCCCGCCTGGACGCCTCCGGCCTGGCCTCGGAGGTGCTGGTCCCCGACCTGCTGGCGCGGGAGGCCGAGCGCAACCGCCTCGACGCGGAGTACGCCGCCCGCACGGTCCGCTCCCCGCTGCCGTCGGGCCGCACGTCGTACCGCACCCTCGAGGACTACGAGACCGAGCTGCGCGACCTGGCTCGCGAGCACCGCTCGCTCGTGCGGCACCTGACGCTCCCCGAGCCCGGCCTCGACGGCCGCGAGGTGCACGGCGTCGAGATCGCCCACCGGGTCCGGCGCCCTGCCGACGGCCGCCCCACCTTCGTGATGCTGGGGCTGCACCACGCCCGCGAGTGGCCCTCGGCCGAGCACACGATGGAGCTCGCCCACGACCTGGTGGCGCTCGAGCGCACCGACCGCGACGTGCGCCGACTGCTGCGGCGCGTGCGCGTGGTCGTCGTGCCCGTGGTCAACCCCGACGGGTTCGACCTGTCTCGCACCTCCGGCGGGCTGATCGACCTCAACGTGCTCCACCCCCTCGACCCGAGCGGCACCCTGCTGCCGGTCGCCACGCAGGTGCTGACCCCGGGCCTGGCCTACCTCCGCAAGAACTGCCGGCTCGTCGCCGGCGTCGACACCCCCGACGGCACGTGCGCGGCGATGCTGACCACCCCCGCGGGCTTCGGCCTCGGCGTCGACCTCAACCGCAACTACGGCCAGTGGTGGAGCGGCCCGGGCGCCGCCGGCGCCACCCCGAGCGTCACCGAGCTCCACGCCGGGTTGCTCGACCCGCGCCACCACGGCGCGGACGCCTTCTCCGAGCCCGAGACCCGCAACGTCCGCGACCTCGTGCTGTCGCGCCAGGTCACGACCCTCATCACCAACCACACCTCCGGCAACCTCGTGCTGCGCCCGTGGGCCGGGGCTCCCGACCACGTCACCGACGGCGGCGTGCCCCTCGGGCTGGCCCCCGACGAGCGGGCGTTGCGACGCCTCGGCGCGCGGTTCGCCGCCGAGAACGGCTACACCAACCAGCGCAGCCACGAGCTCTACGACGGTGTCGGCACCACCGAGGACTGGGCCTACGCCGCCACCGGCGCGTTCGGGTTCACCTTCGAGATCGGGCCCACCGAGTTCCACCCGCCCTTCGAGGACGTCGTCGACGAGTACGTCGGGGCCGACCGCCCCGGCGGCGGCAACCGCGCGGCGTACCTCATCGCCCTCGCGCACGCAGCCGACACCCGCGCCCACGGGGTCCTGGCCGGCCGGGCGCCCGCCGGCGCGACGCTCACCCTCACCCGCGACGCCTCGACGACCACCTGGGAGGGGTCCAGTCCGGCCCGGCTCCGGACCACCCTGGTCGTCCCCCGCTCCGGCCGGTTCACCTGGCACGTCAACCCGTCGACGCGCCCGACCTCGCAACGCACCGAGAAGTACCGCCTGACCTGCGACGACGGGCGCGGGAAGGCCCGGGCGACGAGGGTCCGCGTCGACCGCGGCGAACAGGTCCGCCTCACCCTGCGGCGCTGCTGAGCGCGCGGCGCCGCTCGGGCAAGGCGCGTGAGGCGCACCTCAGGTGCGTGACCTGACGGCCGATCCCGCGTTGACATCTCCAACCCGCCATCCCCTGACTCGGGACACCCCAGGAGCTCGACGATGAACCGCCGAACCCGCGCCCGCCGCACCGCCCTCGCGGCGACCGCCACGCTGGCCGCCCTCGCCCTCGCCCCTCTCACGGCGATCGGGTCCGAGGCCGCCACGACCTCCCCCGCCAACGTCTTCCGGCCCCAGCTGGTCAAGGTCGACACCCCCACCCGCGCCGACAAGATGGTGCTGTCCAAGCTGGGTCTGGACCTCACCGAGCACGCCGGCCACGACTACGTCGAGGTCGTCCTGCACTCGGCGACCGACCGTGCGCTGCTGCTGGCCGCGGGCCTGACCTACGACGTCGAGATCCCCGACCTCGTCGCCCGGTCGCTGGAGGTCTGGAAGAGCGACGAGGCCTACGCCGACTCGGTCCAGCGCAGCCCGCTGCCGTCCGGTCGCGACGGCTACCGCACGCTCGAGGACTACAACGCCGACATGGCCGACCTCGCCGAGCGGTTCCCCCAGCACGTCAAGATGTTCGAGCTCAACCACCCCACCCTCGACGGTCGCACCGTCCAGGCCGTCGAGATCGGCCAGGGCGTCAAGGGCCCCGACACCGGCAAGCCGACCTTCGTGCTGATGGGTCTGCACCACGCCCGCGAGTGGCCCTCGGGCGAGAACGCGATGGAGTTCGCCATCGACCTGGCCGAGGGCTACGGCAAGAACAAGCGCACCACCAAGCTGCTGAAGAAGGGCCGCGTGATCGTGGTCCCGGTGGTCAACGCCGACGGCTTCGACCTCTCGCGCACCGACGGCGAGTTCGTCGACCTGCGCGCCCTCGACGGAGGCGGCACCGTCTCCATCCTCGGCACTCCCGGCCACGCCTACATGCGCAAGAACTGCCGCCTCATCGACGGGGTCGACACCCCCGACGGCACCTGCGCCCTGCAGGTGACCACCAACGGCGGCTTCCTCCTCGGCGTCGACCTCAACCGCAACTACGGGGGTTTCTGGGGCGGCCCGGGAGCGGCCGGCAGCACGCCCAACCTCACCGAGGTCGAGGCCGGTCCCCTCGACCCGACCTACCGCGGCGCGGCCCCGTTCTCCGAGCCGGAGACCCAGAACATCCAGGAGCTGGTGCGCAGCCGCCAGGTCACGATGCTCATCTCCAACCACACCTTCGGCAACCTGATCCTGCGCCCCAACGGCGTGGCCCCGTCCACCATCGGCCCCGACGGCCTCCCGGTGGGCGACAGCCCCGACGAGAAGGGACTGAAGAAGGTCGGCGCCAAGATGGCCGCCCAGAACGGCTACTCCAACCAGCACGGCTGGCAGCTCTACGACACCACCGGTACGACCGAGGACTGGTCCTACAACGCCACCGGTGGCTACGGCTACACCTTCGAGATCGGCCCCGACGAGTTCCACCCGCCCTTCGAGGACGTCGTGGACCAGTACCTCGGTGCGGGCGAGTACGCCGGCAAGGGCAACCGCGAGGCCTACTTCATCGCCCTCAAGCACGCCGTCGACACCAAGTACCACGGTGTCCTCAAGGGCAAGGCCCCCAAGGGCGCCACGATCCGCCTGCGCAAGGACTTCGACTCCCCGACCTGGGACTCCAGCTTCGAGGACTTCGTCGACTCCTCCATCACGGTGGGCAAGAAGGGCACGTTCAGCTGGATCGTGAACCCCTCGACCCGTCCCGTGGTCATGGGCAAGAAGGTCGACGAGCTGGCCGACGCCCCGTTCGCCTCGGAGACCATCGAGGGCTCGGTGACCATCCCGGGCATCGGCACCGCCACCCACGAGTACGTCGCGAAGAAGGCCTCGGACGTCCTGCGGGTCGACCTGACCTGGCCGACCCCGGACGACCTCGATCTCGCGGTCTACCTCAAGAAGGGTGACGAGCTGGTCGAGATGGGCACCTCGGGCAACCTGCCGGGCTCCGGCGAGGCCGTCGAGATCCCGGACGCCCCGGCCGGCACCTACGTCATCGAGGTCATCAACTACGCCTCGGTGACCCCGTCCTACACCGTCGAGGTCGGCCAGTTCTCCGCGAAGTCCTCGAAGGTGAAGGGCATCAAGGAGCGCTACGTCCTCACCTGCGAGGTCGACGGCAAGGTGGAGAGCAAGAAGAACCTCTACATCGACCGCGGCCAGGTGAAGAAGTTCGACCTGCGGCGCGCCTGCCGCTGAGCCCCTCCCTCCCCGACGCACGCCGGGTCGGACCCTCGTGGTCCGGCCCGGCGTCGCGTTCGGCCCTGCGCTGCCGGCTAGCGCTGGCGTGGGACGTCCTACGCCCAGCGGAAGCGGACGTCCTGTGAAGTCTCAGGACATCGCTGACAGTGGAAGTCTCGCCCGTATGACGTCCCGGTGGTCGAGCAGGGCTCAGCCGCGCCAGGTGTCGTCGTGGGAGAGGTCGGCGTGCTGGACGACCCAGGTGTGCATCGCGATGGCGGCCGCGGCCGAGGCGTTGATGGACCGGGTCGAGCCGAACTGGGCGATGGAGAAGGTGGCGTCGCAGGCCTCGCGGGCGGCCGCGGAGAGCCCGGGCCCCTCCTGCCCGAACAGGAAGCAGACCTCCCGCGGCACCGCGAGCGTCTCCAGGTGCGCGGAGCCGGGCAGGTTGTCCACGCCGTACAACGGCAGGTCGCGCTCGCGGAGGTAGGCCGAGAGGTCCTCGACCGTGGGGTGGTGCCGCACGTGCTGGTAACGGTCGGTGACCATCGCGCCCCGGCGGTTCCAGCGGCGGTTGCCGACGATGTGGACCTCGGCGGCGAGGAAGGCGTTGGCCGAGCGGACGACGGTGCCGATGTTGAAGTCGTGCTGCCAGTTCTCGATGGCGACGTGGAAGCCGTGGCGGCGGGTGTCGAGGTCGGCGCGGATCGCCTCCATCGACCAGTAGCGGTAGCGGTCGACCACGTTGCGACGGTCGCCGTCACGCAGCAGCGCTGGGTCCCAGTGCTCGCCCTCGGGCCACTCGCCGGGCCAGGGGCCGACGCCCACCTCGTCGGGACCGTGCGGCATCGGGTCGTACGGCGCTCGCCGACCGTCCTCGGCCGGGGACCGCTCCTCGGCGGGCTCCGCCGGTCCCGCCGAGGGGTGCTCGATTCGCGACACCCCCGCACGGTAGTCGGGGGTGCTGGCTAGGCTGAACGGGTGATGGGGATCGAGCCGCTCCTGTTCGGCATCGAGTTCCTCGACCTGGAGTGGTGGCTGGGTCATTTCGGGGAGGCGCTCTTCTGGATCAGCCTGGCGGTGCTGTTCGTCGAGTGCGGGCTGCTGTTCCCGTTCCTGCCCGGCGACACCCTGCTGTTCAGCATCGGGCTGTTCATCGCCACCGAGCAGATCGACCTGTTCCCCGGCGGTGTCGCCACCGAGCTGACGATCGCGATGGTCCTGATGGTGCTGGCCGCCTTCGCCGGCAACGTTGCCGGCTACGAGATCGGCCGCCGGATCGGCCCCCCGCTCTACGAGCGCGACGGACGGTTCCTGCGCCGCAAGCACTTCGACCGCACCCACGAGTTCTTCGACGAGCACGGCGCGGTCGCGCTGGTGCTCGGCCGGTTCGTGGCCTTCGTGCGCACCTTCATCACCGTGGTGGCCGGCGCAACCCGGATGGACCGCGGCATGTTCTTCGTGTGGAGCTTCGTCGGCGCGGTGCTGTGGGTCGTCGGCATCACGCTGCTCGGCTACTTCCTCGGCAACATCAAGTGGCTCGGCGACAACCTCGACTTCGCGCTGCTCGCGATCCTCGCGGTCTTCGCGATCCCGCTGGTCATCGAGTGGCGACGCGAGCTCGCCAGGTCTCGAGGCTGAGCAGCGCGGCTACGACGGCCGCCCCGAGCAGCATCAGCAGCACCGGCCCGCCCACCGGGTCGTACGGCGCCAGCAGCGCCCCCGGGCCGTGCGCCTCCCCCGCTGCGCCCTCGGGCACCTCCTGCCAGGGCCACAGCGCGCGCAGCGACCCGGCCAGCAGGCCAGACATCACCAGCAGCGTGGTGCGGCGGTGCGCGTGCAGCAGGTGCCGCAGCACCGGCACGAAGACCACGAGCCCGCTGATCGCACCCACCGCGAAGACCCCCACGTAGACCAGGTCGCGGGAGTCGACCGCGTCCAGGGTGGTCGTGTAGAGCCCGACCGTCAGCAGGAAGAACGACCCGGAGACCCCGGGCAGCACCAGCGCGCAGATCGCGACCGAGGCTGCGAGGGCGACCAGCACCAGCGGCGGGTCCGCGGTCGCACCCGAGCCGGCCAGTCCCACGACCACGAAGGCGACCACGGCCACGGCGACCACCAGCAGCGCGTCGGCCCAGCGCGGCCGGGTCGCCTCGGGGAGCATCCGGATCGGCACCAGGATGCTGACCAGCACCAGGCCGAAGAACAGCCCCCGGGCGTGCTCGGGGTGGTCGGAGACGAAGGACTCCATGACGCCGGCCACCGTCAGCACCGCGGCGCCCATGCCGACCAGCACGGGCAGGACCAGCCACCAGTCGGTGCGCGCGAGCTCGGTCCGCAGCGCGGCGGTCCGGCCGGAGACGCCCTGCCGGGCGGCGCCGATCACGTGCGACGCGGAGTCGATGAGCTCGTCGTAGACGCCGGTCACCAGCGCCACCGTGCCCCCGCTGACGCCCGGGACCAGCTCGGCCATCCCGATGAGGAAGCCCCGGAGCAGGTCGAGCGGGAGCAGGGCCCGCGAGCGGCGTACCGGCTCGGCGGTGACGTCGGAGGCGGTCATCAGCCGGCGGCCTGGGACGCGGCGTCGAGCTGGGCGCGGGTCAGCACGGGGCGCACCTCGAGGCCGACGTCGGCCAGCGGGTTCTCGCCCTCGGGGCTGCGGTCGATCGCACAGACCACCGTCTCCACGATCGCGCCGGCCGCGCGCAGCTCTCGCGTCGCGTCGCGGACCGCGCCACCGGTGGTGATCACGTCCTCGATCAGCGTGATCCGGCGGCCGGACACGTCGGGGCCCTCGGCGAGCTTGCAGGTGCCGTACTCCTTGGCCAACTTGCGCACGAACAGCGCCGGCGTGCCCGTCAGCTGCGCGACCATCGTCGCGATCGGCACGCCGCCGAGCTCGAGCCCGCCGAGCAGCTCGGTGTCCTCCGGCAGCAGCGGCACCATCTGCGTCGCGACCCGCTTGAGCAGGGCGGGGTCGGCCTCGAAGAGGTACTTGTCGAAGTAGGTGTCGGCCACCTGCCCCGAGCGCAGCGTGAAGGTGCCGGTCAGGCGGCAGCGGGCGTCGATGTCGGCGGCCAGCGCCGGGTCCGTGGCGTTCGCGTCGGTCACGGGGGACATTCAACAGGGCGCGCAGGCGGCCGTGTCTACGGTGGTGGGCATGGTGGCCCCCGCTGATCGTCCGCTGCTCGCCTCCCGCCTGGCCGGGATCCCGCCGACGATCTTCTCGGAGATGTCGGCACTCGCGGTGCGGACGGGGGCGGTCAACCTCGGTCAGGGGTTCCCCGACGTCGACGGCCCCGCCTCGGTCGTCGAGCGCGCGGTGGAGGCGCTGCGCGAGGGCGCGAACCAGTACGCCCCCGGCATCGGCGTGCCCGCGCTGCGCCAGGCGATCGCCCGGCACCAGCAGCGCCACCACGGCATCGAGCTCGACCCCGACACCGAGGTCTGCGTGACCACCGGGGCGACCGAGGGCATCGCGGCGGCCCTGCTCGCGCTCGTGGAGCCCGGCGACGAGGTGGTGGTGCTGGAGCCGTCGTACGACTCCTACGACGCGATGATCTCGATGGCCGGCGGGGTACGCCGCGGGGTGACGCTCCGCGCGCCCGACTTCCGCCCCGACCCCGACGAGCTGCGCGCGGCGATCACGCCCCGCACCCGGATGATCCTGCTCAACACCCCGCACAACCCGACCGGGACCGTGCTGACCCGCGAGGAGCTGCAGGCCGTCGCCGACGTCGCGACCGAGCACGACCTGCTGGTGGTCACCGACGAGGTCTACGAGCACCTGGTCTTCGACGACGCCCTGTCGGCAGAGGGGCACGTGCCGCTGGCGAGCCTGCCCGGGATGCGCGAGCGGACGCTCACCCTCTCCAGCGTGGGCAAGTCGTGGTCCTTCACCGGCTGGAAGGTCGGGTGGGCCACCGGCCCGGCGCCGCTGGTCGCCGCCGTGCTCGCGGCCAAGCAGTGGCTGACCTTCACCTCCGGCTCGCCGCTGCAGCCGGCCGTCGCGCACGCACTGGACCACGAGGCCGACTGGCCGCTCGAGCTGGCCCGCGACCTGCAGGCGCGACGCGACCTGCTGCTCGACGGGCTGCGCTCGGTGGGGCTCGCGCCCCGCACGAGCGAGGGCACCTACTTCACCGTCACCGACGTCGAGCACCTCGGCTGGGAGGACGGGCGGACCTTCAGCCTCGGCGTCGCCGAGCGGGCCGGGGTCGTCCCCATCCCGCTGCAGGGGTTCTTCTCCGACGACCCCGCGGCCGGGCGGCACCTGGTGCGGTGGGCGTTCTGCAAGACCGGCGAGGTGATCACCGAGGGGATCCAGCGGCTGGCGTCGGCCGACCTCGCCCGCTGACGCTGTCCCGAAGGGGGTCGTGCCCCTGAACGGGCGTCAGGGCGCCCGCTCAGGGGCACGACTCGTTCAGCGGCGGTACCACTCCCGCACCTCGGGCCTGATCAGCAGCGCGAGGGTGCCCGAGGACGCGGCGAGGGCCACGACGGCCACCAGACCGCCCAGCACGGTGACGGCCAGGAAGAGGCCCGCGGCCAGGCCGGCGGAGATGCAGAGCAGGATCCAGGCCCACGAGCGGCCGACCCAGGCGAGGACCGCGAGACCGGCAGCCAGGAGCGCCCACAGCGCGAAGCCGCCCAGCACCACGAACAGCGCGATCCGCACCTGCTCGACGGTCACCTCGGCGGCCATGGCCGGCTGCTCGTCCATCGCGCGCTGGATCTCGTCGTCGACCAGCGACGGGTCGATCGCCATCGCGACCACGCTCAGCCCGAGCCCGAGCAGCACCATCGCGCAGGTCACCCAGGTGATCACCAGCCCCGCGCGCAGCGGCTGCGGAGCGGGCCCTCGCGGGGCGCGGTCGCCGGCGGCGTACGGCGAGAGCTGCTGGGGCCACGCACCACCCTGCGGCCCGGGGAACTGGCCCGACTCCTGACCGGGCTGCTGGCCGAAGCCGGTGTAGGGCGCGGGGCCGTCGGGCCGCCCCTGCGCGGGACCATCCGTGGGGGCGTCCTGCGGCGGGAGCGGCGGGGGCCAGCCGGCGGCCGCGGCCACCAGGGAGGTCGCGAAGCCGCCGGTGACGAAGCCGAGGAGGAACAGCGGCACCGCCAGGACCGTGAGCGCCAACCGGGCGGAGCGGCTGCGCTGCATCACCTGCCAGCCCAGGATGGCGGTGGCCGCGGCCAGCGCGCCGGTCACCGTCGCGAGCAGGCGGACGACGTCGAGGACGGAGGTGACCTCGAGGTCCAGCGCGTGCAGCGGCGGGTTCGCGAGCAGCTCCTCGATGCCGCGGCGGGTGTCGAGGGAGTCCAGGGAGCCGATCTGGGCGAACACGGAGAGGATCACCAGGACCGACCCGAGGATCGTCACCCAGCCGGCCATCGTCACCTGGCGGGGGCGGTCGTGGGGGTTCGGCACGGCCCCATTCCAGCAGACCGCTGGGTGCGCGCCGCGCCCAGCGTCGTACGCCGGGTGCCGGTCGTGCCCCGGTCACGCCCCACCGACGCCCGGTCCGTCCGGCTGGACGGGCACGGGGATGATGGGCGGGTGCTCCCGGACTCCCTCGGCGACGGCCGCGCCGCCGCCCTGACCGCGGACTGCTCGGCGTGCACCGGGCTGTGCTGCGTCCTGCTGCCCTACCGCCGCGACGACGGGTTCGGGGCCGACAAGCCCGGCCAGGTGCCGTGCCGGAACCTCCTCGCCGACGACCGTTGCGGCATCCACGCCGACCTGGTCGAGAAGGGATGGTCGGGCTGCGCGACCTTCGAGTGCTTCGGTGCCGGGCAGCACCTCACGGCGGTCACCTACGGGGGCCGCTCGTGGCGCGAGGTCGAGGACCTCGGCGAGATGGCGGCCGTCCTGTCCGCTCAGCGGCTGCTCCACGAGATGCTGCTGCACCTCGAGGAGGTCGAACGGCGCTCCCCCGACCCTGCCGCGGCGGCACTCGCCGAGCAGCTGTGGACCCTCCGCGACGCCCCGCCGCTGGAGCTGCTGACCGCCGACCTCGACGAGCTGCACGAGACCTGCGGGGAGCTGCTGGGGGCCGCCTCGCGCCGGGTGCGCGGACCCGGACGCCCGGACCACTCCCGAGCGGACCTGGCCGGCGCCGACCTCCGCGGGGCGGACCTGCACGGCGCCGGCCTCCGCGGCGCCCTGCTGATCGGGGCCGACCTCTCGGGCGTCGACCTCGGCCCCGCCGACCTGCTGGGCGCCGACCTGCGCGGTGCCGACCTGCGCGGCGCCCTCGTCGACGACGCACTCTTCCTCTCCGGCCCCCAGCTCGCCGCCGCCCGCCGCTGAGTCGGGGCGTCCCGCCGCTGAGGTGGGGACGCGGACGGCCGGGCGCACCCCCGGCGGCGGGTGGCGGGATTGGCCCCCCTGGAGCGACGAAGGAGTGGAAGGGGTGGATCCCGGCGCCGGGGGTGCGCCCGGACGGGAGCGTTCCCGCCTCCGAGCGCACCGGACGGGTGCGCCTCAGCCGGCGGAGAGGACCAGCCCGTCGTCGCCGACGTCGACCGACACCGTGCCCCCGTCGGTGACCTCGCCGCTGATCAGCATCCGGGCCAGCGGGTCGCCGATGGCCGACTGGATCAGCCGGCGCAGCGGGCGGGCGCCGTACGCCGGGTCGTAGCCGACGTCGGCCAGCCAGGTCCGCGCGGCGTCGGAGACGGCGATGCTGATCCGGCGCACGGCCAGCCGCTTCTCCAGCAGCGCGAGCTGCAGGTCGACGATGTGGGTCAGGTCGTCCTTGGACAGCGCGTCGAAGGTGACGATCTCGTCGAGCCGGTTGAGGAACTCCGGCTTGAAGGCCGACCGCACGACCGCCAGCACCGACTCCTTGCGCTTCTCCGGGTCCAGCAGCGGGTCGACGAGGTGCTGAGAGCCCAGGTTGCTGGTGAGGATCAGCAGCGTGTTGCGGAAGTCGACGGTGCGGCCCTGGCCGTCGGTGAGCCGACCGTCGTCGAGCACCTGCAGCAGGATGTCGAAGACCTCGGGGTGGGCCTTCTCGACCTCGTCGAGCAGGACGACGGAGTACGGGCGGCGGCGGACCGCCTCGGTCAGCTGACCGCCCTCGTCGTAGCCGACGTAGCCCGGAGGGGCACCGACCAGCCGCGAGACCGCGTGCTTCTCGGAGTACTCGCTCATGTCGATCCGCACGATCGCCCGCTCGTCGTCGAACAGGAAGTCCGCCAGCGCCTTCGCGAGCTCGGTCTTGCCGACACCGGTCGGGCCGAGGAACAGGAACGACCCCGTGGGCCGGTTGGGGTCGGAGATCCCGGCCCGCGAGCGGCGTACGGCGTCGCTGACGGCCGTGACCGCCTCACGCTGGCCGATGAGCCGCTCGCCGATGACCGCCTCCATCTCCAGCAGCTTGGTGGACTCGCCCTCCAGCAGCCGGCCGGTGGGGATGCCGGTCCAGGCCTCGACGACGTCGGCGATCTGCTCGGGGCCGACCTCCTCGCCGACCAGCGGCTCGAGGTCGCGCTGCTCCGCGGAGTCGGCCGCGGCGGCGATCTGCTTCTCCAGCGCGGGGATGCGGCCGTAGAGGATCTCGCTGGCCTGGCCGAGGTCGCCCTCGCGCTGCAGCCGCTCGGCCTCGATGCGCAGGGCGTCGAGCTGGCGACGCAGCTCGCCCTCGCCCTCGAGCGTGGACTTCTCCCGCTCCCAGCGGGCCTCCAGGCCGCGCAGCTCCTCCTCGGCGTCGGCGAGGTCGGCGCGCAGCGCGGCGAGCCGCTCGACCGAGGCGTCGTCGGTCTCCTTGGCCAGTGCGAACTCCTCCATCTTCAGCCGGTCGACGTGGCGGCGCAGCTGGTCGACCTCCTCCGGCGAGGACTCGATCTCCATGCGCAGCCGCGAGGCGGCCTCGTCGATGAGGTCGATGGCCTTGTCGGGCAGCTGACGGCCGCTGATGTAGCGGTCGGACAGGGTGGCGGCAGCGACCAGCGCGGCGTCGGTGATGCGCACCCCGTGGTGCGCCTCGTACTTCTCCTGGATGCCGCGCAGGATCTGGATGGTGTCCTCGACGCTCGGCTCGCCGACCAGCACCTGCTGGAAGCGCCGCTCGAGCGCGGGGTCCTTCTCGATGCGCTCGCGGTACTCGTCGAGGGTGGTCGCACCGATCATGTGCAGCTCACCGCGCGCCAGCATCGGCTTGAGCATGTTGCCGGCGTCCATCGCGGAGTCGCCGCCGGCGCCCGCACCGACGACGGTGTGCAGCTCGTCGATGAAGGTGATGATCTGCCCCTCGGCGGACTTGATCTCCTCGAGCACCGCCTTGAGCCGCTCCTCGAACTCGCCGCGGTACTTCGCGCCGGCCACCATCGCGGCCAGGTCGAGCGACAGCACCCGGCGGCCCTTGAGGGAGTCGGGGACGTCGCCGTCGACGACGCGCTGGGCCAGCCCCTCGACGACGGCGGTCTTGCCGACGCCGGGCTCGCCGATGAGCACCGGGTTGTTCTTCGTACGCCGGCTCAGCACCTGCACGACGCGGCGGATCTCCGCGTCGCGACCGATGACCGGGTCGAGCTTGCCCTCCTCCGCGGCGGCCGTGAGGTCCACGGAGTACTTCTCCAGCGCCTCGTAGGTGTCCTCGGCGTCCTGGCTGGTGACGCGCCGGCTGCCGCGCACGGCGGTCAGGCCCTCCCGCAGCCCCGCCTCGGTCAGCCCCACGTCGGTGAGGACCTTCTGCGCGCTGGACTCGGTGCCGGCCAGCGCGATGAGCAGGTGCTCGGTCGCGACGTAGTCGTCCTTCATCGAGGCGGCCAGGTCGAGCGCGGACGCCAGCACGCGCGTGAGCGCGGCCGAGGCCGCGGGCTGCTGCACGGTGGCACCGCTGGCGCGGGGCAGCTGCTCGAGGGCACTGCGCGCACCGGCGACGAGCGCGGCCGCGTCGACACCGGCCTTGGTCACCAGCGAGCGGGCGACGCCGTCCTCCTGCGACAGCAGCGCGACGAGCAGGTGGATGGGCTCGGTGGCCGAGTGGCCGGCCGAGGTGGCAGTCACCTGCGCGGTCTCGATCGCCTCCCGGCTGCGGGTCGTGAACTTGTCGGCACCGAACTGACTCATGGGCGTCTCCTCCTGGACGGCTGGACCGAGTGTGTCTCTCACCTGCTGCAACGCGGCGCAAGTTGAGTCTGTTCCACTCAACTCATGTGAATTCTCGAAAACATGGCCCGTTCGTGTCCGCCCCTCCCCTCCGATCGACCGAGTCGTGCAGGGCGCGTGAGGAAAGTGTCCATTCCCCTCGCCCGACCGCCCGGACGCGCCTACGGTGTGGAGCAGGCCACCTCGCCTGGGGAGACGGGGTGTGGGAGGGAGACCCCGTGACTGCCTGGTCGCACGAGACCCTGACGCTGCTCGCGCACACGGTGCACTACGCGCTGGTGGCCGGCGGCCTCGTCGGGCTGGGGTGGCTGCTGCTGCCCCAGCTGGTGACCCCGCTGGTGACCCCGTTGACGACCCCGCCCGCGGCACGCGACGCGGGGCCCGCCGCCGACGCCGCTCCCGGCGACCCGTTCGAGGCACGCGTCGCCGCGCTGCGCAGCGCCGCCGCCGCCGGCCGCCTCGCGACCCTCGAGGCCTCTGTCCCCCTCACGGCCCGCCCGGCCGCGCCCCCCCGCCCACTGCCCCGCGACGTGGCGCTGCTGCTCCCCCTGGCCGTCGTGACGAGCACGGCGGCCGCCGGCGTGCACGCCGCCATGGGCCCCCTGCACTTCCGCGAGGCCACGCTGTTCGGTCTCTTCTTCGCTGGCGCGGCGCTGGCCCAGCTCGGCTGGACCACGCTCGCGCTGCGCTCGGTCACCCCCGCCCTGCTGCGGGCCGGGGTGGCGGTCAATCTCGGGTGCGTCGTCCTGTGGGCGGCCACCCGGGCCTGGGGACTGCCCCTGGGCCTGATGCCCACGCCCGAGCCGGTCGGTCCCTGGGACCTCGCGGCCGCCGCGTGGGAGCTCGGGGCGGTCGCCGCGTGCGCAGCACTGCTGCGTGCCCGTCCACCCACGTCGTACGCCGGTCTCCGGCTGCCGGCGTGGGTCGACTGGCACCGCGGGGCGGCCACCACGGCCGTCGTGTCGGTCCTGGCGTTGCTGGTGCTGTCGCTGAGCGGGGCCGGCGGATGAGCCCACGGCCCCCGACCACCCCCCGCAGCAGCCCACCCGCACGCACGAGACGACCGGTCCACCCGACCACGACGAGGAGGAGGTGACGGCCATGGAGCCCTGGGTCATCGGCATGCTCTGCAACGGCATCATCACCGTCGCCTACCTGCTCATCTCCTTGGCGATCACGGTCCCGCTCGCGCGGTCGGGCCAGCTGCGCAGCAACCCGCTCGGTGCGGCCACCGCCTCCATCTTCTTCTCCTGCGCCGTCCACCACGGCATCCATGCCGTGCACATGGCGCTGCCGTCCCTGGGCATAGACGACCCGCAGGGCTACGCCATGCGCGAGGCCTGGGACTGGCCGCTCTCGCTGTGGGACGTGGTGGGCGCGGTCGTGGGCGTCTACTACTGGACGCTGCGGCGCAACTACTCCTCGCTCATGGAGGGCGCCCAGCTCTTCCAGGACCTGCGCCAGCGCGAGCAGCAGGCCCTGGAGCTCAACGACACCGTCCTGCAGGGCCTGGTCGTGGCCAAGATGGCCCTCGATCTCGACGACCACCAGCGGGCCCAGGAGTCGCTCGCCGTCTCCATCGACGCCGCGAGCCGGATCATCACCGACCTCCTGGGCAACAGCCACCACGCCCTCGACCTCGTCCGCAGCAGCGCCGCCACCGTGGGCGCTGACGCCTCACCGACCCCGTCGGTCGACCCCGGACCCGGCGACGACCGACCGCATCAGAAGGACCCTGAGAGGCCATGACCATGAGCCCCGCCACCCGCTTGCGACCGCTTCGCACGGTCATCATCGACGACACCGCTGACCTGCGCGACCTGCTGCGCCTCGCCCTCAACCGGGGCGGGTTCGACGTCGTGGGCGAGGCCGGCGACGGCAAGGCCGGCATCGACCTCGTGCGCACCGAGCACCCCGACGTGGTCCTGCTCGACCTGTCGATGCCGGTGATGGACGGCCTCGAGGCGCTGCCGACCATCCGCCGCACCGTGCCCGGCGCGAAGATCATCGTCCTGTCCGGCTTCGGCGCCACCCAGATGTCCGAGCGGGCCCTGGCCAACGGGGCCGACGGCTACGTGCAGAAGGGCGCCTCGCTCGACTCGATCCTCGACTACGTCCGGGACATGACCGCGGGCACCAAGCCCCGGCCCTCCCGCTCCCTGTCGG
>NZ_LUPI01000064.1:0-22177 GCF_001627265.1 Nocardioides sp. REDSEA-S30_B4
GCCGGCCCGCCCCGGGTACCGACCCCTATGGCCCAAGTGGCCATCAACCAAGAAACCAACCGCGACCGACTCCACGCAGGTTGACAGGTTCCGTGGCCGGTGAAGCTCCGTCGTCCCGTGGCAGGGTCTGTCGGCCGGCCGATGAACCTTGCCGGGCGGCCGACCTAGAGGTACATCCCCCCGGAGTCCCCGGGCGTGGGGCCGGGCTCCTCACCGGGCTGACCCGGCTGCCCGGGATGACCACCGTGACCCGCGGGCAGCCCGCGGCGCATCTGCTCGAACTGCGCCCGCGCGGCCATCTGCTGGGCGTAGATCGCGGTCTGCAGCCCGTGGAAGAGCCCCTCGAGCCAGCCCACGAGCTGGGCCTGGGCGATGCGCAGCTCGCCCTCGGAGGGCGTGACGTCCTCGGTGAAGGGCAGGCTGAGCCGGTGCAGCTCCTCGATCAGCTCGGGGGCCAGGCCGGCCTCGAGCTCGGTGATCGAGGCGGCGTGGATGTCGCGCAGCCGGTTGCGGCTGGCCTCGTCGAGCGG
This sequence comes from Nocardioides sp. REDSEA-S30_B4, assembly GCF_001627265.1. NCBI lineage: Bacteria > Bacillati > Actinomycetota > Actinomycetes > Propionibacteriales > Nocardioidaceae > Nocardioides > Nocardioides sp. REDSEA-S30_B4. The sequence goes on from NZ_LUPI01000064.1 coordinate 531, forward strand.
GGCCGCCTTCACCTCCTCGAGCAGCTGGCGGATCATCCCGCCGATGCGCATCACCTTCGCCGGCTGCTCGACCAGCTCGGTGAGGTGCCGCTCGTCGTCGGAGTCGCCGGTGGTGCCCTCCGACGGCGCCTGGCCCTGGCTGACCATCGCCATGGCGGCCGCGGCGGGCATGGTGCCGATCCGGTGGGGGACTGCTGCTCGCTCATGCCTCCACCCTAGGGGGACGTACGACGCTCACGGGGTGAGCAGAATCTTGCCGGTGTGCGCGCCCGAGCCCATCAGCTCGTGGGCGGCCACCACGTCGTCGAGACCGAGGACCTCGTGGACGATCGGGCGCACCTTGCCCTCGGCGACCAGCGGCCAGACGTGCTCCACCACCCCGGCGCAGATGGCGGACTTGCCCTCGACGGGTCGCGCCCGCAGCGAGGTCGCGATGACCGCGCCGCGCTTGGTGAGCAGCTTCGCGAGGTCGAGCTCGGCCTTCGTCCCGCCCTGCATGCCGATGACGACCAGCCGGCCCTCGGTGGCGAGCGCCTCGACGTTGCGGGCGAGGTACTTCGCGCCCATGTTGTCGAGGATGACGTCGGCCCCGTGGCCGCCGGTCGCCTCGCGCAGGACCTCGACGAAGTCCTGCTCCCCGTAGTCGATGGTGACGTCGGCCCCCAGCGAGCGGCAGAACTCCAGCTTTTCCGCCGTGCCGCCGGTCGTCGCCACCCGCGCCCCGAGGGCGTGGGCGAGCTGGATCGCGAACGTGCCGATGCCGCCCGCGCCGCCGTGGACGAGGAACGTCTCGTCGGGACGCAGGCCGGCGACCATGAAGACGTTGGACCACACGGTCGCCGCGACCTCCGGCAGCGCGGCGGCGGTGACCAGGTCGACCCCGTCGGGCACGGGCATGACCTGCCCCGCGGGCACGGCCACGCGCTCGGCGTACCCGCCCCCGGCCAGCAGGCAGCAGACCTCGTCGCCCACCGACCACTGCGTCACGCCCTCGCCGACCTCGGCGACGGTGCCGGAGCACTCCATGCCGAAGATGTCGGAGGCGCCGGGCGGCGGCGGGTAGAAGCCCATCCGCTGCAGCAGGTCGGCGCGGTTCAGCCCCGCGGCGGTGACCTCCACGACGACCTCGCCGGCCCCGGCCTGCGGGTCGGGCATCTCGGCGACGGACAGGACCTCGGGACCACCGGTCCCCTGGGCGACGACGGCACGCATGGTGTCGACGCTACCGGGGCCGTGATGTCGCCCGGGCAGGCCCGGGGGAGCGGTGAGTCCTCAACCCGTCTGGGCCCGGAGTGGGTTGCTGACACACCGCCGTACGCCGTGCCGTGGGGGCGGTGACCTGTCAACCGAATCGGCCGGGCAGCCGGTTGATCTCGCACCGCTGATCAGCGGACCGGGGCCGGGCGGTGAACTGTCAACCGATCGAGGCCACAGGACGGTTGATGACGCACCGCCCCCGCCGTCCCGCAGGGCTCACGCGTCCTCGAGCTCCCGGGCGTCGCCGGAGTGGTCGACCGCGCTGTCGTCGGGGACCTCGACGTCCTCGTCCTCGGCGGCGGTGGCGCCGGCGGGGCGGTCCCAGGCCTCGGCGAGGGCACGGGCGCGGCCGGCGAGCTCCTCGAGCTCCTCGGGCCCGGCGCCCTGGCGGCCCGCGGCCAGCCCGAGAAGGAAGGTCGAGATGGGGGCGGCCGGGCGTACGACGTTGTGCGCGGCGACCCGCGCGAGGTCGAGCACCAGTGCCTCGTCGACCTCGGCGTCGAGGTCCAGCGCGTCGCAGAGCTCGTCGATCCAGTCGGGGAGGTTCACGGGGCCCACTATCCGCGTCGACACGCGCGGCGACAACCCCGCCCCGGAGGGGTCACCCGCCAGCACTCAGGACAGGTCGCGCAGGTCCTCCCACGTGTCGACGTCGCGGTGCTCGTCGCCGACCGTCGGCACCTCGGCCAGGTCCAGCGGGGCCAGCAGCGCGCGCAGCGCCATGCCGTGCTGCCCCTCCCGGTCGGGTCGTACGCCGCTGAGCCGGTCGGTCCGCAGCACCAGCGCCAGCGGGTGCCGGCCGTCGGGGTCCACGAGCCGGGCGCCGTCGGCGTCGCCGATGCCCGCCCGGAGCCGGTCGAAGGTCGTCGCGGTGACCAGGGGCATGTCCACGGCCAGGACGGCCAGCAGCGGGGGCGGGCGCAGCAGCGAGTCGAGCCCGGTCAGCAGGCCGGCGACCGGGCCGCCGTGGCGCGGGTCCTCCAGCACGAACGTCACCGGGCGGTCGGTCGGCACCTCCTCGCCCACGACGACGACCTCGCGGGCGTCGATGACCGCCTCGAGCGCGCGGGCCAGCAGGGTGCGGCCGTGCAGCTCGACCGAGGCCTTGTCGATGCCGCCCATGCGCACCGCGGTGCCGCCGGCGAGGACGACCGCGGCGAAGGCGCCCAGGGACTCGCCGGGGATCTCGCCGGGCGGAGGAGAGGGGGGTGCGTCGGCCACGTCCTCACTCTCACAGAGTCCTGGCCCGAGGTGGCAGGCTGGAGGGCATGAGTGACGTCACGCTGCGGATCGCGCTGGTCCAGGAGGCAGGCGACCTCGACCCCGACGTCAACCGGTCGCGGCTGGCCGACCTGGTGCCCGACGACGCGGACCTGGTGGTGCTGCCGGAGGCCTTCGCCCGCGACTTCGGGTCGCCGGGCGACGACGTGAGCGCGTTCGCCGAGGAGGTCGGCGGGCCCTTCGACACCGAGCTGACGCGGGTCGCCGAGCAGCACGGGACCACGGTCGTGGCCGGGTCCTTCGAGCGCAGCGACGACCCGGGTCGCCCGTTCAACACGCTGCTGGTGCGCGGGCGGTCGAGGGCGTCGTACCGCAAGATCCACCTCTACGACTCCTTCGGCTACCGCGAGTCCGACCGGCTCAGTCCCGGCCCGCTCGAGCCGGTGACCGTCGACGTCGGCGGGGTCACCGTGGGCCTGATGACCTGCTACGACCTGCGCTTCCCCGAGATGGCGCGCGCCCTGGTCGACGCGGGCGCCGAGCTGCTGGTCGTCCCGGCGGCGTGGGTCGCGGGGGACCGCAAGGTCGACCACTGGCGGACCCTGCTGCGCGCTCGGGCGATCGAGAACACCGTCCACGTGGCCGCGGCCGCCCAGCCGGCGCCGCGCTACAGCGGGCACTCGATGGTCGTCGACCCGCTCGGCGACGTGCTCGCCGAGGCCGGCGACGGGCCCGAGGTCGTGCGAGCCGTGGTGAGCTGCGAGCGGCTGCTCGAGGCCCGCCGGACCAACCCCTCGCTGACGAACCGACGGCTGTAGGCTCGAGCGCCGTGTCCCGAGCCGCCCCCCGACGCCGCGCGGAGAAGCCGCGCCGCGCCCGTCGCACGCGGCCAGGACGCACCCCTGAGCGCACCCCGGAGCGGGAGTCAGCCGCCGTCGCGGCACCCGCCCCGAGCCGCCCGACGACCCAGGCGACCCCGGCGCCCTCCGGCTCGCCCGCACCGGCGCCGGCCCGCCCGGTGACCCCGCCGGTCACCATTACCTCAGAGGGCGTGACGCCGACCGCGGCCGCGGAGACGGACGGATCCACCGGCCCGACCCAGGACGGCAGCCGGCTCGACCGCTGGCGCGCCCGCGCGGTGGCGCTGGGCGAGTCCCGCGTGCCGCACGTGTCCTGGTGGCTGCTGCTCCTGGCCGGTGTCGGCCTCCTCGTCGCCGGCGTCGTCCCCGTTGGCCCCGCGTGGCTCGGCGGTGCGGGCTCGGTCGCGGTGGCGACCTCCTACGTCTGGGCGCTGGCGGCCCGCACCGGCGGCCGACCGGGCGTCTTCGGCGCCCTGACCGCCCTGGTCGGGGTCGTGGTCCTGCTGGTCGACGACGACCGCGCCAGCACGGGCGCCGCGGTGATGACGTGCGCCCTTTCTGCGGTGCTCGCGGTGATGATGACCGTGCCCGCCAAGCGGTTCCGCGAGGCGGCGCGCGAGTGCGCCGTGGCCGTCGCGATCGCCTCGGTCGGCGCGTTCGCCACCGTCGGCTTCGAGCCGGCGCTGACCGTCGTGCGCTTCCAGTACGCCACCCTCGGGCTCGCGCTCGCCGGCGCGTTCCTGCTCGTCTACCGCCTCGGCGCCGGTCTGCACGGCCTCGGGCGCCGCGGTCTCATCGCCACCGTCGGCGGCGGCGTCGTGCTGCTGGTCTTCGTCGGGTACGCCGAGCTGCTGCGGGAGTATGGCCCCGGCGACGTCGTCACCACGCTGCTCGACGGCGTGCGCTGGTCCCGGGAGAACCTCGGCGCCTTCCCGCGCCCCCTCGAGACCGTCCTCGGCGTCCCGGCGCTCGCCTGGGGCTGCCACATGCGCGCCCGCCGCCGCCAGGGCTGGTGGGTGTGCGCGTTCGGCGCCGCCGGCACCGTCTCGATCGCCAACGCGCTGGTCGACCCGTCGGTGGCGCTGCTCGAGAGCGGCCTCTCCGTGGGCTACGGCCTGCTGATCGGCCTGGTGATCGGGTACGTCGTGATCCGGGTCGACCTGGCCCTGGCCGGCTCCCGTGGGCGTCGCGCCCGCCGCGACGAGCAGGCCAGCGCCGTACGACCCGAGCCGCGGCGCACCGCCGCGCTCCTCTGATCAAGCCGCCGGCGCGACCTGCGGATCCGCTCGACTCGGGGTACGCACCGGTAACGACTACGGTCGATCCGTGCCCCGCGAACAGGTGATCGAGGTGGTGGCCGAGATGGTCGCCAACGTCATGAGCGTCTCCGTCGCCCCCGGCGACCAGGTGGCCGTGGGAGACACGGTCGCGCTGCTGGAGTCGATGAAGATGGAGATCCCCGTCATCGCCGAGCGCGCCGGCACGGTCACCGCGGTCAAGGTCGCCACGGGCGACGTGGTGCAGGAGGGCGACGTGCTGATCGCCCTCACCGTCTGACCCCCACGCCCGATCCGCACCGGACCCGGCCCGCACCCGGCGGGGCTCCTGGCAGAGGGGGCGGGATTCGAACCCGCGGTAGCTCTCGCTACGACCGCTTTCAAGGCGGTTCCGATCGGCCACTCCGGCACCCCTCCATCGCCTCCGGCCGCAGCCGAGGGCTGGGTGCGATCGTAGGCGACGGGGGCGGGTTGAGAGGATGGGGGCATGTCCGGCCTCCCCACCCCGCACGTCTACCGCCTCGCCCCGTCGATGGCGGCGCGGCTGATGGGGCCCGCGCTGGTGCTGCTCGCGCTGCTGGTGCTGGGCCTGACCGCGCTGGTCGCCGCGACCGGTCTCCCGCCGGACCTGCTGGTCGTCGGGATCGCCCTCGGGCTGGCCGCCGTGCTGACCCTGGGCTGGTGGCTGCGCACCCGCGCGTGGGTGCTGCGCGTCGACGAGGAGGGGTACGCCGTCCGCCTGGTCCGTGGCGCCGGCACGCGGGCCGCCCGCTGGACCGACGTCGAGCAGGCCTCGACCGCGAGCCCGAACGGCATCCCCTGCTTCGTGCTGCACCTCAAGGACGGCACCCGCACCACGCTGCCGGTCCAGACGCTGGCCGTGGACCGCGAGGACTTCGTCCGCGAGATGCAGCGCCGCCTCGCCGCCGGGCAGAAGCTCAAGCCGCTCTCCTGAGCGCCCGGCCTGCTCCGTGGCCGCGGGGTGAGGGCGATTCGGCGCCCGCGCACCGCTCCTTGTAGCCTGTCGGGGCTGCATGGAGGCGTCGCCTAGTCAGGTCTATGGCGCCCGCCTGCTAAGCGGGTTTGGGGCTACAACCCCATCGAGGGTTCAAATCCCTCCGCCTCCGCCGGCCTCGGCCCCCGTCCCTCGGACGGGGGCCGAGACGTATGCCCCCGGCATCCCCTCCGCGTCCCTCCGCGCGGGTCCGCGCCATCGACGCAGGCCCGGGCCCCGTGACGGCGTCCGTCTGCAGGTTCCTGCATTGCAGATTTGTGAGGCAGCGCGACGGTGTTTGCCGGGCCCGGTGGCGACACACAATGAGCCACGGGGCCATTCCGTGGGCCCGCACACGATGAGGGGAACTCTCACTGATGAAGATCATGCGCAAGGCCGCGGTCGTGCTGGCCACCGCCATCATGTCCGTCGGCGTCCTCGGAGCCGCTGCTCCCGCCCAGGCTGACACCAGCTGGGGCTGCGGCGGCTTCTGCCGCCCGGCACCCTGAGCCAGCACCCACAGACTGACTCAGTCTCCGGTGGTGGGTTCCTCACCGGGGCGCTCGTTCCCGGTGAGGCCCATCCGCCCCATCGTGTACCCCAGCTGGAAGCGCGTCTCCGCCTCGTACTCCTCCTTGAGGTCGGCCACGTAGCCGGCGTACGTGCGAGGGCTGACGCCCAGGCGCTTGGCTGACACCGGGTCGGCGTGCCCCTCGATGAGCATGCGGATCGTCATCGCCCGCTGCTCGAGCGCGATGTCCTTGAGCATCGAGCTCTCGCGGTTCGCGAACGGTCGTCCGCGCTCCCATGCGCGCTCGAAGACGTCGACGAGGTAGGCGATGATCGACGGCTCGCGCACCGCGACCGCGACGCGCAGGTCCTCGGCTCCCGGGATCAGCGCGACCCGACGGTCGACGATGATCATCCGGTTGAAGAACTCATCGAGCGTGCGCACCTCCGCGCCCCGGGCGGTGACCTCGGCGACGTACTTGTGCGTGACCGAGGAGCGTCGCGCTGAGTGCTGGTAGAGCGTGCGGATCTTGACCCCGCGCTCGAGGGCCGCGACGTCGCGCAGCGCGGCGGCGGCGAGCGTCTGGGCGTCGCGGCCGGTCTGCGGCTGGGCGGTGAGGATCTCGGTCTCGACCTCGGCGACGACGCCGGCGAGGAACTTCCCGATCGCCTCGTCGCGTAGGTAGGTGAACGGGCCGCGGGCGTCCGAGCGCGGTGCACGGCGCCAGGTGGCGGTCACGCTGCCGAAGGCGCGCGCCCAGTCACCGGACTCCTGCAGCAGCCGCACGCTCTCGCTGGTCAGCGGTGAGACGACCCGCGACTGGGCGGTGGCGGGGTCCTCGGGCAGCCAGGTGCCGGCGTCGGGGTCGAGCAGCAGCAGGCCGAGCTCGACGAGCAGGTCGAAGGCCGCGCGGTCCGGGCCGCCCTCGGCGATCCGCTCGTCGTCGACGGCGATCCCGTCCTCGGCGAGCACCCGCTCGAACAGCTCCACCCCGGCCGACTCCAGCAGCGCGCGCTGCTCGGGACCGTACGTCGCCACCACGCCCTCCGATCCTCCGTCGTGCCCCGAGTGGGGCCGATCGTTGCACATTCCTGCAATCCGTCGCACCGCCCTCCCGAGCCGGTACGACGCAGCGAGCCCGCCCCGGCGTACCGGGACGGGCTCGCTGCGGGATGTCTCTCAGAGACCCAGGCGTGCCTTCAGGCCGTCGAGCTCGGTCCAGAGCACGGCCGGCAGGTCGTCGCCGAACTTCTCGAACCACTCCTGGATCTGCGGGATCTCGGCCTTCCACTCCTCCACGTCGACGTGGAGCGCGGCGGCGAGCGCCTCGTCGGTCATGTCGAGGCCCTCGACGTCCATCGAGCCCGGGGCGGGCACGTGGCCGATGGGGGTCTCGACCGCGGCGGCCTGGCCGTCGAGGCGCTCGACGACCCACTTCAGGACGCGGCTGTTCTCGCCGAAGCCGGGCCACAGGAAGCCGCCGTCCTCGTCGCGACGGAACCAGTTGACGTAGAAGATCTTCGGCAGCTTGGACTCGTCGTTGTCCTTGCCGATGTTGATCCAGTGGCCGAAGTAGTCGCCGGCGTTGTAGCCGATGAAGGGCAGCATGGCCATCGGGTCGCGGCGCACGACGCCGGTGGCGCCGATCGCGGCGGCGGTGGTCTCCGAGGAGAGCGTGGCGCCGAGGAACGTGCCGTGGGTCCAGTCGCGGGCCTCGAAGAGCAGCGGGACGGTCGTCTTGCGGCGGCCACCGAAGAGGATCGCGTCGATCGGCACGCCACGCGGGTCGTCGAACTCCGGCGCGAGGATGTCGCACTGCTTGATCGGGGTGCAGTAGCGGCTGTTGGGGTGGCTGGAGAGCTCCTCGGTCTGCTCACCGATCTGGGGGGTCCAGGGCTCGCCCTTCCAGGAGGTGGCCTTGGCCGGCGGGTTCTCCAGGCCCTCCCACCACACGTCGCCGTCCTCGGTCAGGGCCACGTTGGTGAAGACCGAGTTGCCCTTGTTGATGGTGGCCATCGCGTGCGGGTTGGTGTGCTCGTTGGTGCCGGGGGCGACGCCGAAGAACCCGTACTCGGGGTTGACCGCCCACAGGCGGCCGTCCTCACCGATGCGCATCCAGGCGATGTCGTCGCCGATGGACTCGACCTTCCAGCCGGGGATGGTCGGCTTGAGCATCGCCAGGTTGGTCTTGCCGCACGCCGACGGGAACGCGGCGGCGACGTACTTCACGACGCCCTGCGGGCTGGTGAGCTTGAGGATGAGCATGTGCTCGGCGAGCCAGCCCTCGTCACGGGCCATGACCGAGGCGATGCGCAGGGCGTAGCACTTCTTGCCGAGCAGGGCGTTGCCGCCGTAGCCGGACCCGAAGGACCAGATGGCCCGCTCCTCGGGGAACTGCACGATGTACTTGGTGTCGTTGCACGGCCAGGCGACGTCGGCCTCGCCGTCGGCGAGCGGGTGGCCGACGGAGTGGATGGCCTGGACGAAGTCGGCGTCGGTCTCGGTCATCTTGTCGAGGACCGCGGAGCCCATGCGGGCCATGACGCGCATGGAGACGGTGACGTAGGCGGAGTCGGTGAGCTCGATGCCGAACATCGGGCGCTCGGCCTCGAGGTGGCCCATGACGAAGGGGATGACGAACATCGTCCGGCCTCGCATGCAGCCCTCGTAGAGGCCCCGCATGATCCCCTTCATCTGCTCGGGGTCCATCCAGTTGTTGGTGGGCCCGCAGTCCTTCTCGTCGACCGAGCAGATGTAGGTGCGGTCCTCGACGCGCGCGACGTCGATCGGGTCGCTGGCGGCGTAGAAGGAGTTCGGCTTCTTGGCCGGGTCGAGGCGGGTGAACGTGCCGGTGCCCTCGAGGGCCTCGGTCAGCATCGTCCACTCCTCGTCGGAGCCGGTGCACCAGTGGATGGCGTCGGGCTGGGTGAGCTCGGCGACCTCGCGGACGAAGGCGAGGATGCCCTCGTGCGTCGTGGGGGCAGTGCTGAGGTCGATGGACGTGAGGGTCATGGGGCCTCTTCGGGTCTCGCCGGCATGCTTGCCTGAGAAGGTGGACGACGTGGGGAGTAGGCGTCGTTGCCAGCCACGCACACGGTGCGGCGACCCTAATCCGGACATCGGTGTCCGCATATTGGATCGAGCCAAGGGTCGTGGGGCAGGTCACAGCGCCGTACGCCGCAGTGCCGGTGGGCGGTGGGCTCGGCGGTCGAGCGGGCCCTCTCCGGTGGTCGAGCAGCGAGGGGCGCCAGCGACGAGCGGGCGTCGAGGCCACCCAGCCCAGCGAGCCCCGAGACCCGCCGATTCGGCTCCTCGTCAGGGGTTCGCTAGTATCGACCAGTCGTCGCGGCCACCCCGGGACGATGGGCGCCTGTAGCTCAACGGATAGAGCATCTGACTACGGATCAGAAGGTTTGGGGTTCGAATCCCTACAGGCGCGCAGACCGATGAGACCGCAGATCAGGCCCCTGACCTGCGGTTTTGTCGTTTCTGAGGTCGCTCCGAACAGTCATTGAAGCGACAACTACTGTGCCCAAAACGGCCTCCGGGCACTCTCCGGGCACAGTTGCCCCCGGAGAAGGGGCTTCGGACGCCCTCGAGCAGGCCGAATCGTGCCCCCTCGAGGTCCCCCCCGCGGCGATCCTGTGGCGAGATTTCGCACCACTGTCGGAGGCCTGCGCCATCCTGCAAGGCTGCCCGGAAGGACCGGTCGGCAGGAGGTCGCCCATGTCCACGTCCACCGGCTCAGCGGTCACTAAGGTAAATCCCGTGATCACGGGTGAGCTGAAGAGCAAGATCGACCGCGTCTGGGACTCGTTCTGGTCTGGCGGCATCAGCAACCCGCTCGAGGTGATCGAGCAGATCACCTACCTACTCTTCATCCGACGCCTCGACGACATCCAGACCCTGGCCGAGAAGAAGGCCCGGGTCACCGGCGCCGCCGTCGAGAACCCGGTGTTCCTGCCCGGCCAGGTCCACCTGCGGTGGAGCCAGTTCAAGAACACCTCGCCCGAGGTCATGCACAAGACCATCGCCGACGAGGTCTTTCCGTTCCTGCGCGGCTTGGGCGACGGCTCCACCTACAGCGAGCACATGAAAGACGCCCGGTTCACCATCCCGACCCCGGCGCTGCTGTCCAAGGTCGTCGACATGCTCGACGACATCCCGATGGCCGACCGCGACACCAACGGTGACCTGTACGAGTACCTGCTCTCCAAGATCGCCTCAGCCGGCGTCAACGGCCAGTTCCGCACCCCGCGCCACATCATCGACCTGATGGTGAAGATGACCGCACCCAAGCCGGGCGACGAGATCTGCGACCCCGCCTGCGGCACTGGCGGCTTCCTCGTCGCCGCCAGCGAGTACGTCCGCGAGACCCACGCCGAGGCGCTGCTCGACCAGGCGCAGCGCAAGCATTTCCATGCCTCGATGTTCCACGGCTACGACTTCGACTCCACCATGCTCCGCATCGGCAGCATGAACATGCTGCTCCACGGCATCGAGTCCCCCGACATCCGCTACCGCGACTCCCTCTCCGAAGGCGCCGCGGGGGACGCCGACAAGTACACCCTGATCCTGGCCAACCCGCCCTTCGCGGGCTCGCTCGACTACGAGTCCACCGCCAAGGACCTCCAGCGGATCGTCAAGACCAAGAAGACCGAGCTCCTCTTCCTCGCCCTCTTCCTCAAGCTACTGAAGCCCGGCGGACGCGCTGCCGTGATCGTCCCGGACGGAGTGCTGTTCGGGTCCAGCACCGCCCACAAGGCACTGCGCAAGATGCTGGTCGAGGACCAGAAGCTCGACGCCGTCGTGAAGCTGCCGTCCGGTGTCTTCAAGCCGTACGCCGGTGTCTCCACCGCGATCTTGTTCTTTACCAAGACCAACTCCGGCGGCACCGACGCCGTCTGGTTCTACGACGTCCGTGCTGATGGCTTTTCGCTCGACGACAAGCGCAGCCTCGTCGAGGCCAACGACCTCCCGGACCTGCTCAGCCGGTGGCAGAGCCGACACACGTCGGTTGAGCCTGTGGAGACCACGTGGCTGGAGAAGGAACGTGCTCGCACCGAGCAATCGTTCCTGGTGCCCAAGGCCGACATCGTCGCCCAGGGCTACGATCTCTCCCTGAATCGCTATAAGGAGATCGTCCACGACGAGATCGAGCACCGCGAACCGCTGGAGATCATCGCCGACATCGAGACCCTGGAACACGAGATCGCCCAGGGGCTGGTCGAGCTGAAGGCGATGCTTTCGTGAAGGCCGTGCCGATCGGTGAACTCACCGAACCCGTGAAGACCTGGAACCCGAGCCGCGAGCCTGACAGCGAGTTCGAATACATCGACCTCAGCGCGGTCGACAACTCCAGCAAGCGCGTTACCGGAGCCACCCCCACGGTCGGGTCCGCGGCACCCAGTAGGGCCCGCCAACTCGTTGCTGCTGGTGACGTCCTCGTCTCGACGGTGCGGCCCAACCTCAACGCGGTCGCTGTCGTTCCTCCCGGTCTCGACGGCGCAACGGCGTCTACGGGATTTACCGTGCTCCGCGCAGGCCACGACCTAGATGGCCGTTATCTGTTCCACTGGGTTCAATCGCCAGCGTTCATCGGTGACATGGTCCGCAAGGCAACGGGCGCAAGCTATCCCGCTGTCTCGGATCGGATAATCAGGGGCTCGCAGATTCCTACGCCGCCCCTCCCCGAGCAGCGGCGCATCGCCGCGATCCTCGACCACGCCGACGCCCTCCGCGCCAAGCGCCGCCAAGTCCTCGCCCACTTCGACTCCCTCGCCCAGTCGATCTTCCGCGAAATGTTCGGCGACCCTGACGAGTCGATGGAGAGCGTTGACTTCGGCTCGGTCGCCAATCTGGCGGGAGGCCGCAACCTTGTTGCAGCTGACTCCGCTTCACAAACTCCCTACCGTGTGCTGAAGATCAGCGCAGTGACCACCGGACAGTTCAAGCCGCACGAGTCGAAGCCTCTGCCTTCCGACTACACGCCTCCGACCGATCACCTCGTGCGCGCTGGCGACCTGCTGATGAGCCGCGCCAACACGACTGAGCTCGTCGGCGCTGTGGCCTACGTGTCGACAACGCCTCCAAACCTGGCCCTGCCCGACAAGGTCTGGCGCTTCCAATGGAAGGGCGATGCGGAGCCCATCTTCTACCAAGCGCTATTCAGCACGCCCGCCATTCGGCGGAGGATCAGCCGTCTCTCCAGCGGGACAGGTGGATCCATGAAGAACGTATCCAAGGCGAAGTTGGAGACCATGCCACTGCCTCGAGTGGCGGTTGAACGTCAACGTGACTTTGTGTCTCGCGCACAGCGCGTTGCCGAGCAGCGCGGTCTGCTCGGCAGCGCCACCGTCGCCGAGAACAAGCTCTTCGCCTCCCTCCAGTCCCGCGCCTTCCGAGGGGAGCTGTGACCCTTGCCCGTTGAGATGAGGATGTGGCGGATCGACGGCGATGAGCCCAAGCCGTTGACGACGTCGGTGCTGCCTGCTGAGAAGGACCTGCACGAGTTCCTGAAGCGGGACCCTTCACTACTAGGCGAACGCCTCTTAGTGATCGGCAGTGAGGTGATCACGCCCTACGGCCCGCGCCTCGACTTGCTGGCGATCGATGGCGAGGGCAATCTCAACCTGCTGGAGCTCAAGCGCGACAAGACGCCCCGCGAGGTCGTCGCGCAGGTACTCGACTACGGCTCGTGGGCCTCGACTCTGTCGCGCGACGACATCATCGACATTGCCACCAAGCACCTCGACCAGCCGTTCGAAGCCGCCTTCGAGGACGTCTTCGCTAGCGCACCTCCGGATGAGCTGAACGGCGAGCTTCGCCTCACGATCGTGGCCGCCGAACTAGACGCCAGTTCGGAGCGCATCGTCAACTACCTGCGTGACTTCGGGGTCCCTGTGAACGCGGTCTTCTTCTCCTACTTGGAGGACGATGGACGGCGCTACCTCGCTCGGTCATGGCTGGCTTCGGCGGAGCAGAGCGCACCGACGGCTACGTCGACCGCCGCAAAGAAGGGCAAGCGCGCATCATGGAACGGCCTCGACTGGTACGTCTCCTACGGCGGCAATCGCAATTGGGAGGATGCGCGCCGGTTCAACTTCATCGCGGCAGGCGGCGGGAAGTTCTACTCCCAGACGATGAGGTCCTTACCCGAGGGCGCACGGGTCTGGGTGAATCTTCCCGGCACGGGATTCGTGGGCGTGGGGAGAACCCTTGCCCCCGCGCGACGGTGGGCCGAGGTCAAAGTCGACATCGGTGATGGCTGGACCAGGCTGGCCGAACTGGACCTCGCTGATCCGCCTCACGCGCACTACAACGATGCTGACGACGACTTGGCGGAGTGGGTCGTGCCGGTGGAGTGGCTTGACGCACGACCTCAGAGCGAGGCTTTCTGGGAGAAGGGGATGTTTGCTAGCCAGCACAGTGCCTGCAAGCTCCGCCAGGAGTTCACTCTCGAGCGCCTGGCCGACCACTTCGACATCGATGAGGACGAGAAGTAGTCGCGATGGGGAACTTCGACTTCGTCCGCCAGACGCTGCCGTCACTGCATGACGACTGCGCCCGGGCCGAGTCGTACCTATCGTCCGACCCCCGATCGGCGTGCTTCTACAGCCGCCGCGTCGTCGAGGAACTCGTCGGCTACCTCTACGACGTCCTCTCTCTGCCGCTCCCGTACCGCGACGACCTCGCTGCCAAGATCGGTGACGCTGCGTTCAAAGCCAAGGTGCCCCAGGGCATCACGCAGAAGCTGACCGCGATCAGACGCATTGCCAACACCGCGGTGCACGAGAACCGGCAGATTCGCCAGGACGTGTCGCTCGCGGTGCTGCGCGAACTCTTCAATGTCGTCGTCTGGACGTCCTACCACCACTCTCCGGCGCCGACGGTGGTGCCGCTGCAGGCACAGTTCGACCCGGCACTCGCGGCCAAGGCGGCGCCTCTGTCCCGCGAGGACGTCACCCGCCTTGCAGCCAAGTTCAAGGAGCAGGACGAGGCCCACGCCCGCGCGTTGGCCGAGAAGGACGAGCTCGTCGCAGCACGCGATGCGGAGATCGCCGAGCTTCAGGCGAAGATCGCCGCAGCCCAGGCGGAGGCCGCGCCCGACACCCGTGATTACGACGAGGCCGCCGCCCGCGACCTCTTCATCGACGTACTCCTCCACGAAGCCGGATGGGCGCTCGATGAGGAGCGGGACCGCGAGTACCCGGTCACCGGCATGCCCAACGCCGAGGGCAACGGCTTCGTCGACTACGTCCTGTGGGGCGCCGACGGTCTCCCGTTGGCGGTGGTCGAGGCCAAGCGAACATCGAAGTCGCCGGAAGTCGGCCAACAGCAGGCCAAGCTCTACGCGGACTGTCTGGAGAAGCAGTTCGGCCGCCGACCGGTCATCTTCTACACCAACGGCTACGAGCACCGGATCTGGGACGACGCCGGCGGCTACCCGCCCCGAGAGACTCAGGGCTTCTACACCCGGGACGAGCTCGAGCTACTGATCCAGCGCCGCCAGACCAAGCTCCCGCTGACTTTGGCGCAGGCGAACACCGACATCGCCGGCCGCCCCTACCAGGTGCGCGCCGTCAAGGCTGTCGGTGATGCGTTCGATCGCAAGCAGCGTGAGGCGCTGCTGGTGATGGCCACCGGATCGGGCAAGACCCGCACCACCATCGCCCTGGTCGACCTGCTGCAGAGGGCGAACTGGGTCAAGCGGGTGCTGTTCCTCGCCGACCGCACCGCCTTGGTCAACCAGGCCGCCAACGCGTTCAAGCAGCACCTGCCCGGTTCGACCACGGTCAACCTCGTCACTGAGAAGGCCATCGAGGGACGCGTCTACGTCTCGACGTACCCCACGATGATGAATCTGATCAACGAGATCGACGACGGCCACCGCCGCTTCGGGCCCGGCTACTTCGACCTCACCGTCATCGACGAGGCCCACCGCTCGGTCTACGCCAAGTACGGCGCGATCTTCGACTACTTCGACTCACTCCTCGTCGGCCTCACCGCGACACCCAAGGACGAGGTCGACCACAACACCTACCGGCTCTTCCACCTCGAGGACGGCGTCCCCACCGACAACTACTCCCTCGACGAAGCAGTCGAGGCCGGCTACCTGGTCCCACCCAAGGGCATCAGCGTCGGAACCCAGTTCCTCCGCTCGGGCATCAAGTACGACGACCTCACCGAGGACGAGAAGGACCAGTGGGACACCCTCGACTGGGGCGAGGACGGCCCGCCGGACGAGGTCGGCGCCGAGGAGATCAATCGGTTCTTGTTCAACGAGGACACCGTCGACAAGGTCCTCGAGACGCTGATGGTGCAGGGCTACAAGGTCGCCGGCGGTGACCGACTCGGAAAGACGATCATCTTCGCCAAGTCCCAGAAGCACGCCGAGTTCATCGCCAAGCGGTTCGACCTCGCCTACCCCGAGCTCGCCGGCCACTTCGCCCGCGTCATCACCCACGGATCCCCGTACGCCCAATCGCTGATCGACGACTTCTCCATCCACGACAAAGCGCCGCACATCGCGATCAGCGTCGACATGCTCGACACCGGCATCGACGTACCCGAGGTCGTCAACCTCGTCTTCTTCAAGATGGTCCGCTCGAAGTCGAAGTTCTGGCAGATGATCGGCCGCGGCACCCGTCTGTGCCCCGACCTGTTCGGCCCCGGCGAGGACAAGCAGGACTTCCTGGTCTTCGACTTCTGCGGCAACCTCGAGTACTTCAGCCAGGACCTCCCCGGCTCCCAGGGCCAGACCCAGAAGTCACTGTCCCAACGCCTCTTCGAAGCCCGGCTTGGACTCGTCACCGGACTCGGTGACCAGGAGCCCGATCTGCGATCAAGCACTGTCGCGACGCTGCACGAAGTGGTTGCGGGGATGAACCTCGACAACTTCGTCGTCCGCCCGCACCGCCGCGCCGTCGAGAAGTACGCCGACGTCGACGCCTGGATCCGCATCGCACCCGAGGACTCCGAAGCGTTGCTCACTCTGGCCGGGCTGCCGTCCTCGGTCCGTGACGACGACGAGGACGCCAAGCGCTTCGACCTGCTCGTCTTGCGCCGCCAGCTCGCCCAACTCGACGGTGACGCCGTGCTCGCCGAACGGCTGCGGGAGTCGATCCAGCACATCGCAGCCGCGCTGCTCGGCAAGACCACCATCCCGTCCGTGGCCGAGCAGGCCGTCCTGCTCGAATCAGTGGCCGGCGACGAGTGGTGGATCGACGTCACCCTCCCCATGCTCGAACTCGCGCGTCTCCGCATCCGCGGGCTCGCCCGCTTCTTAGAGAAGACCCCACGCAACCCCGTCTATACCGACTTCGAGGACACGCTCGGCGAGGGCGTTGAGGTCGTCCTCCCCCGGGTCACGCCCGGGACGAACTTCGAACGCTTCCGCGCCAAGGCCGAGGCCTACCTCCGCGAACACCTCGACAACCTCGCCCTCCAGCGCCTGCGCCGCAACAAGCAGATCACCGCCGCTGACCTGACGGAGCTGGAGCAGATGCTCATCGCCTCCGGAGGTCAGGACACCGACATCACCTGGGCCACCGGACAGGGCGGACTCGGTGTCTTCGTCCGGCACCTCGTCGGACTCGATCGGGCAGCAGCGACCGAGGCGTTCGAGAACTACCTCGACGGCTCCAGGTTCACTGCCGACCAGATCCGCTTCATCAACCTGATCGTCGACGAACTGACCAAGAACGGCGTCATGGAGCCGGGCCGCCTCTTCGAATCCCCCTACACCGACCACGCCCCCACCGGCCCCGACTACGTCTTCCCCGACACAGACGTCGACGCGATCGTCGAGACCCTGCAGCACATCAAGCGGACCGCCCTCCCCGAGGGCGCCGCGTGACAAGACCTCCCGAGGACCAGGGACCCACATGAGCGACTACTGCCACCTCTGCGACGCGGACCCATGCTACTGCGGTCAGCACGGAAAGGTCGCCAGCGCGCCGGCATCCTCGGGTGCCGCACGTAGCGGGCCGCGCGGCATCGATCCCGCGATGCGAGAGTTCGTCCTGCAGAGATACGAAGCGGGTGTCCTGGAGAACTGGGTCGGCTGGCTGCGACTGCTCGAGCAGCAGTTCGGGCCGGACAAGGGCGCCGTCCGAAACGCCTGGAACGGGTCAGCAACCAACTGCAGCGCGACTGGCTGCTCATCGACGTACCCGAGGGTGACGAGACGCTCCGGAGCCCGTCGCACTACCCGGACGTGAGGCACCTGTCCGTCGAGGCCTGTAGCCGCGAGATCGAGGCGCTGATCGAACGCGGCGGTTGGACAGTCGGAGAGAAGGGCCTGCGTCTGCACGAGGTCTGGCGCCGCATCCCCGACGTCGTCTACATCAGCGTGTACGACGCCCTCCACACTATGAAGGACCGCGGGCACCTCGTCACCACCGTGGCTCCGAGCGGCAAGCCCAGCCAATTCTGGTACGTCCGAGCGGACTGACCGCACCCCCTCGGCTCGGTGGTGGCCAAGCCAATCTCCGTGGGCGCGGACGCGACCCCAGGCGTGGCCTCGATCTGCGAAGGGCAGGCAGCGCCGGACGCCCGATGCGGCCGGCGCTGCTAGCCGTCACTGCGGATCGGTGAGGCGAATGACCAAGTCGATCATCTCAGTCGTCTCGCGCTGGATCTCGCGGGACAACTCCGGCGTGCAGTAGTCGACCTCGCAGGAGTCAGGGTCGATGTGCTCGTCGATGAACTGCTGAGCGGCCTGCTCGGCGGCCTCCCGGTCGTCCGCGAAGTCGGTGGCCAAGTACTCGCCAGACTCCGCTGTCGAGACCCGCCAGGCGACCTTGCCGCTGCCGACCTCCACCGCCGCGCCCTGGACGATGACGGTGTGGCCGCACCGCGGGTAGGACTGGAAGTACTCCACCCAAGTAGCCGCCGACTCCATGGCCTCGTAGGCCTCGTGGTTGAACACTGCTCTCTCCTGCGTGATCGGTTGACGTGCGTTCTGGAGTGGCTGTGCCGCAGCGTCGGCGACAGCGGCACTTCGCTCGCTCTGCGATCGAGCAAAGGCCTGAACTAGGCTCTGACCTGCGCAAACGCAGTCCATCGCCGGTCTAGACGTT
Organism: Nocardioides sp. REDSEA-S30_B4; assembly: GCF_001627265.1. Lineage (NCBI taxonomy): Bacteria > Bacillati > Actinomycetota > Actinomycetes > Propionibacteriales > Nocardioidaceae > Nocardioides > Nocardioides sp. REDSEA-S30_B4. The sequence goes on from NZ_LUPI01000064.1 coordinate 18,734, forward strand.
CCGGAAGCGGCTGAGTGGACCGACCCGATATGCCGGTCCGGCCAACCCGCTGACGGCGCCAGTCTGAGCCCGCCAGCGACGGCTTGTCTCGACTGGCGAGGGCATCGACCACGCGTTCTCGGCACCAGAGCCCGAGACTGCTGTGCATCCGCATCGTGCGAACCGACGTGTGCTCGACCGGGCGCCTTTACTCTTCAAGGATGCCCGGGTCTCGCCTGCTCTCCACCGCTCTCGTCGCGTTGCTTCCCTCGATCCTCTTGGCCGCACCGACAGCGGACGCTGCTAACCGCGCCGGAACCGACCAGACCTATGCTGAGAGACGAGCACCCAGCGGCGCGATCATCACCCGGATCGTCCCTAGTAGCCTCAACGATCCCGATGGAGCCGACAGCGGCGAGGAACCGGACACCGGTTGGCAGTTCTGGCCCAACCCGTACGACGACATCACTCCCAATCAGATGCGCGTCGACTTTCAAGCGACCGCCGACGGTACGTACCAGGTCTATGTCGTCCGTGGCCGATGGATCTACGCCGAGAGCGACCCAGTTACTCTCACCGCCGGCGACACGTCCTCGTGGACCTGGGAAGGCGTTGAGTTCACCGGCATCGTGTCCGACCGCGGCCTCTACAAGTTCCAGGTCGTGAAGCCCGGCACCCGCGGCCGGTACGAGCCCGCCTCACCGACCAGCGACCCGTTCGAGCTCCGCAACAGCGTGGGCCAGATCTTCCGCGGCGACAGTGTCAAGGACCGCAGCGGCAGCCTCAACATCAAGAAGTTCCACCTCGTCAACGCCCCGGACGCCACCTCGGTCGAGATGGGTTTCGCGAAACCGACCGTCAAGAGCGAGCTCTACTCGATCGGTGTCGGCATCGACGTTAGCGGCTCCAAACGCGGCTACTTGTTCACCGCCGTCAAGGACGGCGGCTCCTGGAAGACCCGGCTCGCGTACGTCCTCCTTGCGTCCGACTCGAAGCGGTACGAACGGATCAAGTGCCCGAAGGCGTCCATCGAGACGAGAGCGGACACCGCGACAGCGACTGTGCCCCGCAGCTGCATGCCGTACGGCGGCCCGAAAGCCCGCATTTACTTCTCCGTGAGCTCACGTGACTACAAGTCGTACGACTATGGACCCGACCGCAACGCGACGGGACCCACCAACTACTGGACCGACTGGGTCAGGTGGACGGTCGAGCCGCCCAACTAAGGGCCTACCGATGGCTGCCGCTATGTCAGTCTCTGATGACCTGCGCGTCGAGCCTGCGCTCTAGCAGACCCTGCCTGACCCGTCGGCAGCACGCTAGGCGGCGATAAGACGCGCCGACGGGGGATCTCGTCAGTGACGCTGCACCCGTGAAGGGTCGCAGGGGCCCGACAGCAGGCCACCGGGGCGGACCTCCTGTGGTACCTGCAGGCGACGCCTGCCAACAAGAGACCTCCGGATGCCCCTCGTGTGCCTGAAAAAGTCGACTACAACACCTTGACGGAGTACTTGCTCCTGCCTGCGGTCGCACGTCGTGTGATGCGCCCGGCGGAGTACAAGATGTTGAGAAGGGGTCTGCTGCAGGGGTCGGTGACATCTGATCTGTGGTGCAAACTACCCGAGGAGCGCCCCTTGGCGGCTCGGCCGCTACGGCAGGGGGACGCGAAGGAAGCTTGGGCGATAACTGAGCGGGTCTGCCAAGACCTTCCCGAAGTCGGTGCTGTTGCTGCTGTAGGAGACCACCACGGAGCCGCGACGTGGCAATAGGTCCGGGTGCGCCAGCGGCATGTAACGCAAGGTTCCGGTGGCACCGTCCGATAGCAGCTCTCCGACCGGCGGCCTAGCAGTGAACGGACCCTGAGGTGCCGGCGCCGTCCAGAAAACCAAGTCGGTACCCAGAACCTCATCACGCTTGCTGAAAGCAAACCAGCGCCCTGACCGGAAGAACACCGACAGCGTCTGCGACGGTCCCCCGTCCGGAAGATGTCAAGCAGTCTGAGACACGTCTCGTTACGCGGTCTGTATGAGGGCCTCCGGTGAGGGCTGGTTGATCCAGGCGGCCTTGGGCAGCTTCGGGGGTGAGCAGCGTGCGCGGCGTCGAGGGTGGCCTGACGCTGGACGCGGATCTCGGCGGCGGTGCCGTGGTGGACCGACGCAGGGGTGTGCAGCCCGATCCCGGAATGGCGGTGCTCGTGGTTGTAGTAGGTGAAGAAGGCCTCACAGAACGCCCTCGCGTCGGCCAGCGACCCAAACGCGTCGGGGAAGACAGGCGCGTACTTCAGCGTCTTGAACGCCGACTCGCTGAACGGGTTGTCGTTCGACACTCTCGGTCGGGAATGAGACCGGTCGACACCCAGGTCGAGCAGCAACTGCGCGACGGGTTTGGAGGTCATCGAGGTGCCCCGGTCGGCATGGACCGCCTCAGGGATCCCGTGGTCGCCCATCGCCTCCTCGAGCATGGTCTTGGCGATCTCGGAGTCCTCAGCGTTCTGGACGGTCCAGGCCACGACGTAGCGGGAGAAGATGTCGAGCACGACGTAGAGCTGGAACCAGACCCCGCGGCCGGGACCGCGGAGCTTGGTGATGTCCCACGACCAGATCTGCCCGGGCCCGGTGGCGAGCAGCTCGGGCTTCTTCTTCGCCGGATGGACGGCTTGCCGGCGACGTTCACCGGCCGCGCCGCAGGCACGCAGCAGCCGGTGCATCGTGGACATCGAGCACCAGTAGGTGCCCTCGTCCAGCAGGGTGGCCCACGTCTGCGCCACCGACTTGTCGCAGAACCGCTCGCTGGTCAACGCCGCGAGCACCTGCTCCTGTTCGGCGACAGTGAGCGCGTTCGGTGGCGTGGGCCGCTTCGGTGCCGGGCCATGCACCCTGGGCCGCTGGGCGCGATAGTGGCTACCCCGCGCACGTCCCAACAGGTCGCACGCCTGCTTCACGCTCGTGTGGACGGCGAGCTCGTCGACGGCAGGGTTGATCACCGCTGCGGCGGCTTCGGCGTGCCCGTGCTCTCGGAGAGCGTCTCCAAGAGCGCGTGTGCTTTTCCCACCAGGTCCAACGCGGCCTGCGTCCGGGCCAGCTCGGCCTCGGCCTTCTCCGCACGCGCCCGCAGTTGCTCGATCTCCCGGTCCCGCCGGTCACGTGACTTGGGTCCAAGCGCGGAGCTTGCGCCCGCCCGGGCGGCCTTGCGCCAGTCGACCATATGGGAGGAGTACAGGCCCTCCCGGCGCAAGATCGCGCCCCGCTCGCCGTGGTCGGCGGCGTCGTACTCGGCCAGGATCCTCGCCTTGTACTCCGCGGTGAACGTGCGTCGCTTCGGACGGTCAGCTCTCGGGGTCACCACCCCATCATCGAACGCCGTCGTATCGGCCAACGTCATGGTCATCAGGTGTCTCGCTTCTCCGCCCCGTGCAGAGGGAAGGAACTCAGAAGTGGTGTCTCACCTCAGCCTGACGCATAGGGG
>NZ_LUPI01000065.1:0-11977 GCF_001627265.1 Nocardioides sp. REDSEA-S30_B4
GTCGCTGAGCGCACCGGCCGCGATCCGTCCGAGCGCCCCGGCGACCTGCGCGAGCCCGACGAGGGACCCGGCGGCGGCCGCCGACCACCCGCGGTCGGTGATGAGCCAGACCAGGGCGAAGGTCCACACCAGGAACTGCGGCACCACGAGCAGGACCGAGACGAGGTGGATGCGCGCGAGGTAGCCGTCGCGGCGGTAGGGATTCGGGGCGTCGCCCTCGACCCGCGGCGGCCGGGGCGGGTCCACGACGACCGCCAGCACGACGAGCGCACCCACCAGGGCGGCGACGGCGGGGACGAGCAGCGCGCTGGCGACCCCGTGCCGCTCTGCGGTGACGGCGATCGAGACCGCGGCGACGCCGACCCCGACCGGCTGGGCCATCTGCCGGATGCCCATCGCCAGGCCCCGGCGCTGCGGGGGGAACCACCCCACGACGACCCGGCCGCTGGCCGAGGCGGTGCTGGCGGCGGCCGCACCCGCGAGCAGCAGGGTCAGGCCGAGCATGGTCGGGTCCTGCGAGCGGGCACCGAGGACCGCGAGGCCGCCCGCACCCGCGGTGAGCAGCAGCCCGGTGACCAGCACCAGACGCTCCCCGCGGCGGTCGGTGACCATCCCCCAGGCGACGAGGGCCAGCACCACGCCGAGCGTCGGGGCGGCGGCGACCAGGCCCGCCTGCGGCAGGCTCAGGCCGAGCTGGTCGCGCAGCGAGGGGATGAGGAACGCCGGCCCGTGGATCGTCACCGCCGCCGCGGCCTGGGCCAGCGTGGAGGCGCCGAGCATCGCCCAGCGCCGGGTCCACCCCGGGCTGCGCTGGTCGACGATGACGCTCACCGACCCATCAGAAACCCTCGACCCCCCGGATCCGACCAGCATCTCGGCGTACGGCGTGTGAGAAATGCCGCCGAGAGGTCACTGGCGCACGGCCGAGGGGTCGCTCGTGCACGGCCCGGACGCCGAACCGGCGCGACGCTCCGTACGGAGACGTCGCGCCGGTTCGGCGTGGTGGTCCGGGGTCAGGACTCGGAGATCGAGAGCTTCGAGGTCGCGAAGTCGAGGACCGCGCCGGTGCCGTCGAGCAGCGTGACGCGGACGCCGACGATGCGGATGCCGCCCTTGATCTTCTTCTTCAGGCCGGTCTGGATCTTGGCCAGGCCGGGGATCTCGAGCTCACCGAGCTGGTCGAGGCTCTGCGGCTCCCCGCCCAGCGTGATGGCGCCGAAGCTGGCCCTGGCGTTGCGCTTGAGCTTGCCGTTGGCCATCCGCTTCACCTTGACCTTGGACTTGATCGCCTCGACGACCAGCTGGCCGCCCAGGTCGAGCTCGGCGACCGACGAGGCCTCCATGCCGACGGCCTTGCGCGTGGTCTGCTTGCCCTTCTGGCGGGCGCTGGCGCCCTCGACGGTGATCTCGTCGGCGAGGTTCACGTCGGCGGCGTCCATCGGGTCGAGCTCGCCGTCGGTGCCGGTGCAGGGCATCACCTGGTTGATCACCTTGCCGACCTCGACGAGCTCGCCGAGGACCTTGGCCTTGGCGGGGACGCCGCTGCCGTGGAAGATGCCGGACTTGTAGCCCTTCTCGATCTTGGAGACCGAGCGCGCGACCTTGACCGTGGTCTCGGTCGGGATGACCTTGATGACCAGGCCGACGGCGTAGGCGCGCGCGTCGTCCTTGGTCTCCTTCTCGATGGTCCGGCCGAGCTCGATCACGGCCAGGCCCGGGATCGTGATCGGCTGGTCGGCCGAGGGGATGTCCAGGCTCTGCGGCTCGCCGCCGGGCGGGGTGTAGCTGATGCCGGCGATGTCGGACCGCGCCGTGGCGTGGAAGCCGTCGGCGTCGTGGAAGGCGCTGGTGGTCGACTCGACGCCGTCGATGGTGAGGCTGCCCAGCGGGGTGTCGGCGAGCACGATCTCGGCGACCCGGTGGACCGAGGCGGACGTGGCGACGCCCTTCTTCTGCGAGGTCGTCACGCGGGAGTAGACGCCACGGACCGTGCCGAGGCCGGGGACCTCGCTCTCGGCGACGAAGTTGCGGTGGGCCTTGCCGGCGTCGCTGGTGCAGGCGATCGAGCTGAGCGCCGTGCGGTCGGAGCCGACGGGCACCATGCCGCCGGAGGCGGAGGTGCCATAGCCGTTGGCCCGGAACGCGAACGACGTGCGGGTGAGCTTGGCGCGCTCGGCACTCTCACGGGCGCTGTCGGGGGCGGCGCTCGCCGCGGGGGCCAGCGCGACCGAGGCGGTCAGGCCGAGGGCCAGGGCGGTGAGCGTGCCGGTGGCGGCGCGCAGCGCGCGGGTGGGACGGGACGGGTGGCGGGGGGTGATGGGGGACATCGTGCTCCTCGGCCGCGGGGCCGAGGCCCCGTGCGCTGGTGGGGGTGGTGGCGTCCTGCCGCGTCACGGGGCTGTGACGCACGTGACACAAGGGTTTCCAGCGTGCGCCCCTTCAAACCTGTTGGGGATACGAGAGGGGTCTTGGCCTGCGCTGGTCCAGACCGGCTCGGTCTCGGGTACGAGACGGCGAGGCGGCCGGCGCGTGACCTCTGTGCGGGCGCACAGACCTCGCCACCCCGCACCGATCGGGCTCGGTGCGGGGTGGGCGGAGGGGTCCAGCGCCCGGCGAGGGCGCCGGATGTGCCTGGGTGCGGCCTCAGAAGGGGCGGATCTTGACCTTCGCCAGCCCGATGTCTACGACCGAGTCGATCTCGGTGCCCTCGAGCAGGCTGATCCTCAGGGCGACCACGCGCATGCCGTAGGGCGTGCGGGTGCGCACGTCGGTCTCGATCTTGGCCAGCCCGGGGATCTCGATCCCGTCGAGGTCGGGCAGGGCGAAGGACTGGCCGTTGAAGGAGATCGATCCCACGGTGGTGCCGTCGGAGGAGCGGCGCACCTTCTTGCCGGTGCGCACGGCCGTGGCCTTCGAGCGGATCGCGTCGATGACGAGCGTCCCGCCACCCAGGTCGACCCGGCCGACGGTCGCGGTGGCGACGGCCTTGGCCTTGTTCCTGCGTCGGTTCTGGGTGGTGCGGGTGGTGCCCTGCGCGCCCTCGATCCGGATCGCGCCGGCGAGGTCGACGGTGGCCGCAGCCTCCTCCAGACGCTCACCGCCGGTGCCCAGGCAGGGCATCCGCTGCACGACCGCCTGGCCCACCGTGATCAGGTCGCCGAGCAGGCTGACCTGGACCGGGGCGCCGGCGCCGTTGAAGATGCCGCCGCGTTCGCCCTCCTCGATCTTCGCCGCGCTGCGGGAGATCTTCACGACCGTGCCGGTGGGGATGATCTTGACCTCGAGCCCGGTGGCGTAGGAGCGGGCCTGGGTCTGGTTGGCTTTCTCGATGGTGCGGCCGAGCTGGATCCTCAGCAGGCCGGGCACGGTCACGGGCTGCTCCGGCGAGGGCAGCGGCAGGCTCTGCTCGAGTCCGCCGGGCAGGCCCAGGGTGAGCCGCCCGAGCGAGGTGCGCGCACGCGAGTCGTAGCCGTCGGGCCCGTGCCAGGCCTTGGCGACCGTGTTGACCGCGGAGATGCCGAGCGTCAGCAGGCCGGGCACGCCGATGGCGACGTCCGCCACCTTGTGCTTGCCGATGGAGGTGGTGCGGCCCTTCACGCGCTTGGTCTGGGTCGTGGAGTCGACGGTGCCGATCTGTAGAAGGCCGGGCACGTCGGCGTCCACGACGGTGTTGCTGTTGTTCTTGCCGAGCAGGTTGGTGCACCCGATCGAGCTGACGGCGGTCCGGCTGGAGTCCACGGGCAGGTCGCCGCCCTCGACGCTGGTGCCGTACCCGTTGGCGCGGAAGGCGAAGCGGGTGGAGCGCAGCTTCGTGGAGCGCTCGGCGAGCGTGGCGACGGCCCCGCTCGCGGCTGCCGGCGCGGCGGTCGCGGGGCCGCCACTCGACGCGGCGAGCGTCGGCGGGGCAGCGAACGCGAGGCCGGCGGCCAGTGCGCCGACTGCGAGGCCGGCCCCCCATCTGCGGGCTCGGTGGCGGGCAGCGGTCGTGGGTGCAGGCATGGGTCTCCCTCGGATCGGGCCCTGCCCCCCGCGGACCCTGGTGTGGATGCTGCGTCGCGCCCTCACGCGATCAGCGCTCGACGGGACTCCCTGACCCGTCGGACAAGAGCCATCCTTGCCCAGACGGGCCGACGGGTCACGTCCGGCATCCGCCAGGCGGACCGGTCTCGGATCCCAGACAGCTCCACCGGCGGACCCCTGGTGCCCCTCCGGCCCGAGGGCGTGTCATGGACGACATGGAGAGCGTGTCGAGCAACGGGGTCGATCCGGGAGCCAGGTCGGCGGTCGAGGTGGGGGTCGGCCCCCTCGCCCCCGACCAGGTCGTGGCCGTGGCGCGGGGTGGCGCCGGGGTCCGGCTGGGCGAGGACGCGCTGGCCGCGATCGACCGGGCCCGCGCGGTGGTCGAGGGGCTCGCGGCGGCCGACACCCCGGCGTACGGCGTCTCGACGGGGTTCGGGGCGCTCGCGACCCGGCACATCCCCACCGAGATGCGGGCGCGTCTGCAGCGCTCGCTGGTGCGCTCGCACGCCGCCGGCTCCGGCCCGGAGATCGAGCGCGAGGTGGTGCGGGCGCTGATGCTGCTGCGGCTCTCGACGCTGGCGACCGGTCGCACCGGGGTACGCCGGGAGACCGCCGCCCTGCTGGCCGGACTCCTCCACCACGGCATCACGCCGGTCGTGCGCGAGCACGGCTCGCTGGGTTGCTCGGGCGACCTCGCGCCGCTCTCGCACTGCGCGCTGGCGCTGATGGGGGAGGGCGAGGTGCGCGACGCCTCCGGCACCTTGATGCCCGCCGCGGACGCGTTGGCAGCCGCCGGGCTCGAGCCGGTCGAGCTGGCCGCCAAGGAGGGCCTCGCCCTCATCAACGGCACCGACGGGATGCTCGGGATGCTCGTGCTGGCGCTGCACGACCTGCGGGTGCTCCTGCGCACCGCCGACGTCGCGGCCGCCATGTCGGTCGAGGGGCTGCTCGGCACCGACCGGGTCTTCGCACCCGAGCTGCAGGCGATCCGGCCGCACCCGGGTCAGGCCGACTCGGCGGCCAACCTGGTGCGGCTGCTGGCCGGCTCGGGCGTCGTCGCGTCCCACCGCACACCCGACTGCACGCGGGTCCAGGACGCCTACTCGCTGCGCTGTGCCCCGCAGGTGCACGGCGCCGCCCGGGACACCGCGGACCACGCGGCCCGCGTCGCCTCGTGGGAGCTGGCGTCGGCGGTGGACAACCCCGTGGTCGTCGAGGATCGCGTCGAGTCCAACGGCAACTTCCACGGCGCCCCGGTCGCCTACGTGCTCGACTTCCTCGCGATCCCGGTCGCGGACGTGGCCTCGATGAGCGAGCGGCGTACCGACCGGTTCCTCGACAGGGCCCGCAACCACGGGCTGCCGCCGTTCCTGGCCGACGACCCGGGCGTCGACAGCGGGCTGATGATCGCGCAGTACACCCAGGCCGCTGTCGTCTCCGAGCTCAAGCGGCTCGCGGTGCCGGCGTCGGTCGACTCGATCCCGTCCTCGGCGATGCAGGAGGACCACGTGTCGATGGGCTGGGGCGCGGCGCGCAAGCTGCGCCGCGCGGTCGACGGGCTGGCGCGCGTCGTCGCGATCGAGGTGATGACCGCGGCCCGCGCGCTGGACCTGCGGGCGGCGGCGCTCGGCGTCTCCCCCTCACCGGCCACCGGCGCGGTCGTCGACCTTCTCCGCTCCTCCGGCGTCGCGGGCCCCGGCCCCGATCGCCACCTGTCCCCCGAGATCGAGACCTGTGTCGACCTCGTCCGCTCCCGCGCCGTGCTGGCCGCCGCGACCTCTGTGATCGGAGACCTCGCATGACCTCCTCTCCCTCGAACCCGCGGCTGCCGATCCACGCCGCCACCGGCACCGACCTCACCGCACGCTCCTGGCAGACCGAGGCGCCGCTGCGGATGCTGATGAACAACCTCGACCCGGAGGTGGCCGAGGACCCCGACCACCTCGTCGTGTACGGCGGCACCGGCCGCGCCGCCCGCTCCTGGGAGGCCTACGACGCGATCGTCGACACCCTGCGCGACCTCGCCGACGACGAGACTCTGCTGGTGCAGTCGGGCAAGCCGGTCGCGGTGATGCGCACCCACACCTGGGCGCCGCGCGTGCTGATCGCCAACTCCAACCTCGTGGGCGACTGGGCGAGCTGGGAGGAGTTCCGTCGGCTCGAGGACCTCGGGCTGACGATGTACGGCCAGATGACCGCGGGCTCGTGGATCTACATCGGCACCCAGGGGATCCTCCAGGGCACCTACGAGACGTTCGCGGCGGTGGCCGACAAGCGGTTCGGGGGGACGCTGGCCGGCACCATCACCGTCACTGCCGGCCTGGGCGGGATGGGTGGCGCGCAGCCGCTGGCGGTGACGATGAACGACGGCGTCGCGATCTGCCTCGAGTGCGACGAGGCCCGCATCCAGCGCCGCATCGACCACCGCTACCTCGACGTGCGGGCGTCCTCGCTGGAGGAGGCCGTGTCGATGGCGGTGCGGGCCCGCGACGAGCGGCGGGCGCTGTCGATCGGCGTGCTCGGCAACGCCGCCGAGATGCTGCCGCGGCTGCTGGAGATGGACGCCCCTGTCGACGTCGTCACCGACCAGACCTCGGCCCATGACCCGTTGGCCTACCTGCCGGTCGGGGTGCCCTTCGAGGAGTGGGAGGAGCGGCGTACCGCCGACCCGGCGGCGTTCACCAAGGAGGCGCAGGCCTCGATGGCCGCCCACGTCCGGGCGATGGTGGAGCTCCAGGACCGGGGCGCCGAGGTGTTCGACTACGGCAACTCCATCCGCGACGAGGCCCGCAAGGGCGGCTACGACCGGGCCTTCGAGTTCCCGGGCTTCGTGCCGGCCTACATCCGCCCGCAGTTCTGCGGGGGCCGCGGCCCCTTCCGGTGGGCGGCGCTGTCGGGCGACCCCGCCGACATCGCGGCCACCGACCGCGCCATCCTCGAGCTCTTCCCCGAGGACGAGAAGCTGCGCCGCTGGATCACCATGGCCGGCGAGCGCGTCCACTTCCAGGGCCTGCCGTCCCGGATCTGCTGGCTCGGCTACGGCGAGCGTGCCCGCGCAGGCGCGAAGTTCAACGAGATGGTCGCCTCGGGTGAGCTGGCCGCGCCGGTCGTGATCGGGCGCGACCACCTCGACTGCGGCTCGGTCGCCTCGCCCTACCGGGAGACCGAGTCGATGCTCGACGGCTCCGACGCGATCGCGGACTGGGCGCTGCTCAACGCGCTGGTCAACACCGCCTCCGGCGCCACGTGGGTCTCGATCCACCACGGCGGCGGCGTCGGCATCGGCCGCTCGATCCACGCCGGGCAGGTCGTCGTCGCCGACGGCACCGAGCTGGCTGCGGAGAAGATCGAGCGGGTGCTGACCAACGACCCCGGCATGGGGGTCGTGCGGCACGTCGACGCCGGCTACGACCGGGCCGACGAGGTCGCCCGCGAGCGGGGGGTGCGGGTGCCCATGGACTTCTCGTCGCGGGAGTCGTAAGGACTTCGTCACCGTGGTCGGCGCCTGCACCCGGCAGCATGGGGACGTGCGCCGACTCCGACGTCGTCCTCTACGTCGCCGCCAGCTGGTGCCACCACTGCCAGGACACCGACGCCTCGCTCGACGCCGACGGGGTGCCGGCGGGCCTGACGCTGGTGAAGATCGACTACGACGAGCGGACCGACCGCGTCAGCGGGGGCTGTCGAGGACCATGGTGATCGGCCCGTCGTTGACCGACGAGACCTGCATGTCGGCCCCGAAGACGCCGCGCTGCACGGGGGCGCCGAGGCGCTCCAGCTCGGTGCACACGGCGTCGTACAACGGCTCGGAGACGGGGCCGGGCGCTGCGGCGGCCCAGGTGGGTCGGCGACCCTTGCGGGCGTCGCCGTAGAGCGTGAACTGGCTGACGACCAGCACGGGGGCGCCCACGTCGGAGGCGGAGCGCTCCTCGCGCAGCAGCCGCAGCTCCCAGATCTTGCGGGCGGTCCACGCGACGTCGGCGGGGCCGTCGTCGTGGGTGACCCCGAGGTAGACGAGCAGCCCGGGCTCGGTGGTCGCGCCGACCACCTCGCCGTCGACGGTCACGCTGGCCGACAGGGTGCGCTGCACGACTGCTCGCATGGGCCCATCCTCCCCGGCGCCCGACCCCATCCGGGCGCCGGGGGAGGGACTACCAGACCCGACGGGTGTTGCCGCCCATCGGGACGAGGTTGAGCACCAGACCGACGACCAGCAGGATCGCGCCGATCGTGGTGAGGATGGAGATCTTCGCGATGAGCCCGATGATGAGCAGGATCAGTCCGAGGACGACCATGGGGAACCTCCTGTAGCGGGCCCGCCCTCGGTGGGCGGGCGTTGCTCCTACCGTTTCCCGCCCTTGCCGGGGCTCACTCCGCCCGATTGGGTGAGGGGATGGCGCACCCGCAGATGTTCGACGACGACGACCCGGTGCTCGCGCGGCTGCGCTCCGTGGCCCTCGCCCTGCCGGGCGCGGACATGAAGGTGTCGCACGGGCGGCCGGCGTTCTTCACGCAGAAGGTGTTCGCCTACTACGGCGGCTCGCAGAAGGTCGACGGGTCGTGGGTGGCCCACGACTGCTCGATCATGGTGCAGCCCGACCCCGCCGACCGCCCGGCGCTGCTGGACGACCCGCGCGTCTGGGTCCCGGCCTACCTCGGCGGGGCCGGGTGGCTCGGCGTCGACCTCGACCCCGACCCGGTCGCGGTGGACTGGGCCGAGGTCGGCGAGCTGCTCGATGCGTCGTACCGGCTGACCGCGCCGGCGCGGTTGGTGCGGGAGCTGGAGGGGCGCGCGGCGGGGTAGTCCGAATCCCGTTTCCTGCTTACTGCGCAGTAAGCAGGAAAAAGAATGCGTCGTAACCCGGCCGGCCGCCTCAGCCCAGCGCCGAGATCGCCTCGTGGATCGTCAGCGTCCGGCGGGCGGACTCGACGTGCAGGTTCTCGATCATCTTGTTCTTGTACGTCGCGACACCGGAGCCGGCCGTCTCGAAGGCCTCGATCAGGCCCTTGGCGTCCTCGACCGCCTCGGCGGAGGGGGCGAACTGCTCGTTGGCGGGCTCGACCTGTCCGGGGTGGATGAGGGTCTTGCCGTCGAAGCCCATCTGGCGGCCCTGCTCGCACTCGGCGAGGAAGCCCTCGGCGTTCTTCACGTCGTTGTAGACGCCGTCGAGGATCTGCACGCCGGCGGCGCGGGCCGCGAGCAGCGCCATCGACAGCGAGGTCATCAGCGGGGCGCGGCCGGGGACGTGCTCGGCGTACAGCTCCTTGACCAGGTCGTTGGTGCCCATCACGATCACCGCGAGCCGGTCGGAGGCGGCCGCGATCTCGCGCGCGTTGAAGATCGCCTCGGGCGTCTCGACCATCGCCCAGAGCTTGGTGTGCTCCGGCGCGCCGGCCTTCTCCATCGCCTCGACGAGGCCGAGCACCTCGGCGGCGCTGTTGACCTTGGGGACCACGATGCCGTCGGGACCGGCCTTCGCCGCGGCGGCGAGGTCGGCGTCGTGCCACTCGGTGCCGAGGCTGTTGACGCGGATGGTGACGGTACGCCGGCCGTACTCACCGCTCGACGCGGCCGCGCACACGGCCTCCCGGGCGGCGGGCTTGGCGTCGGGGGCGACGGAGTCCTCGAGGTCGAGGATCAGGCCGTCGCAGGGGATGGTCTTGGCCTTCTCCAGGGCCCGGTCGTTGGCGCCGGGCATGTAGAGGACGGAGCGGAGAACGGTCGTCATGGTCAGTCCACCTCGATCGCGTCGTACTGCTTCTTCAGCTCGGGGTCGATGGCGGCCAGCTGCTCGGCCAGCTCGACCATCACCAGGCACTGCTTGAGGGAGGCGTCGTCCTCCATCTTCCCGTCGAGCATCACCGCACCCGTGCCGTCGCCCATGGCGGCGACCACGCGACGGGCGTGCTTGATGTCCTCGACCGAGGGGCTGAAGACCTTGTTGGCGATGGCGATCTGCTTGGGGTGCAGGCTCCAGGTGCCGACGCAGCCGAGCAGGAAGGCGTTGCGGAACTGGTCCTCGCAGGCCACCACGTCGGCGATGTCGCCGAAGGGGCCGTAGTAGGGGTAGATGCCGTGGGTCGCGCAGGCGTCGACCATCCGGGCGATCGTGTAGTGCCACAGGTCCTGCTGGAAGATCGCGCGGTGCGCGTCGGGCTGCTCGTGGACGGGGTCCTGACGGACGAGGTAGCCGGGGTGGCCGCCGCCGACGCGGGTGGTCTTCATGCGGCGGTCGGCGGCGAGGTCGGCCGGGCCGAGGGAGAGGCCCTGCATGCGCGGCGAGGCGCCGCAGATCTCCTCGACGTTGGCGACGCCGCGGGCGGTCTCGAGGATCGCGTGGACCAGGATCGGCTTCTCCAGCCCGGCCTTGGCCTCGAGCTGGGCGAGCAGCCGGTCGACGTAGTGGATGTCCTCGGCGCCCTGCACCTTCGGCACCATGATGACGTCGAGCTTGTGGCCGATCGCGGGCACGAGCCGGGTCAGGTCGTCGAGCACCCAGGGGCTGTCGAGGGAGTTGATCCGGGTCCACAGCTGCGTGGGTCCGAAGTCGGTCTCCGACGCGATCTTCACCAGGCCCTCGCGTGCGGCCTCCTTGTTGTCGGCCTTGACGGCGTCCTCGAGGTTGCCGAGCAGCACGTCGACTGTCCCGACCATCTGCGGGATCTTCGCCGCCATCTTCTCGTTGCTGGGGTCGAAGAAGTGGATCGCGCGGCTCGGCCGCGCCGGGATCTCGGTCGGCGGGGTCGGCGCACCCACGGCGAGGGGGCGGAAGAAGTCCTTGGCGCTCTTGCTGCTGGGCATGGTGCGGAAACTAGCAGCGCGTCGTTACCCGTCGGTATGACCGATCTGACAGCGGACGGTCGGGGCCTGGCGCCAGCCGGGTTTGTCGGCTGGCCGACAAACCCGGAAGTGGGACGACGAAACTCTGTCGTCCAGCTCCCGGGTTCAGCGGCTGACCGACACACCCGGCCGAGGCTCGCCGCTCACACCCACCACCGCCACCACCGGCGTCGGGGAGCGGGGGTGGCGGCGGAGCGGGCGTTCTCCGCGCGTACGGCGGCGGCCCGGTCGGCCCGGCGGGTGGCCCAGGCATCCACGGTCGCCTCGACGTCGCGGGGCATCGTGATCAACGGCGGGCCGTCGACAGGGGTGTAGCGGGCGCGGATGACGCGGGCGTTGAACTCCTCCACCTCACGGCGTACGTCGCCCTCGACCGTGTGCCGGTCCAGGCGGGCGTCCAGCTCCGCGTCGTCCTTGCGCAGCTGCAGGCTCGGGGGCAGCACGCCGGTGATCTGCTCCCGCTCGACGAGCCGCTTCACCCACCAGTCGGGGTCGTGCTGCTCGCCCAGCCCCTCGATCGGCTTGCCGGCGCCGGGGAGGTCGTCGAAGTCGCCGCGGGCGTGGGCGACGCGGATCTGCTCGTCGACCCACTGGTGCTGGTAGGCGATCCGGGCGGCGGAGGCGGACTGGGTCGAGCGCTTGCGCCGCTCGGCCTCGTCGCGGGCGCGCTGGACCTCGTTCTGCTGCGACTCCGACACGTGGACCACCCCTGTGCGGCCAGCCTACGACCGGGGACCAGCCCACCGGCCGGGCCTCAGGCCCCCAGCGTCTCCGGGCGAGCCACCTCGAGGGTGACCTCGTCGGTGACCTTCGGCGCGAGCAGCAGGCAGACCGCGGCGACGACGGCGGCCACCGAGCAGACCGCCCAGACCGTGAGGTAGCCCGAGAGCGGGGCCGCGCCCTCGGCGGGCCCCTCGAGCGAGCCCGTGGAGGCCAGGGCGATCGCGAAGACCGAGGAGGCGATCGCGCCGCCAGCGACGAAGAGCATGTCGGCGTCGTGGCGGATAACTGATCGGGTGATGTCGTCGGTGTCGCCGAGCACCGGGATGCCCGAGGCGGTGGCTTCGCTCAGGTCGTAGGCCGGGGTGACGGCCCCGACCACGTTGTAGCCCAGCC
>NZ_LUPI01000066.1:0-15284 GCF_001627265.1 Nocardioides sp. REDSEA-S30_B4
GGTGCTCGTGGGCGCCGGCGCGGGCTTCGCGGTCGGGCACGCCGTGGGCGACGACGGGCGCGACCACGGGATCGAGCGGTGGGCCGAGCACGGACGCCCCGACGGCGACCTGCGCGGCGGTCCCGGCGGTCCCCAGGGACGCCCGGGTCTGCCTCCGGCGTACGTCTCCCCGGACCCCGAGTCGTCGGCGTCCCCGGACTCCTCCGGGGACGAGACCCAGAGCTGAGCGTCGCGGTCGGGACAGGAGCACCGGTCGCGAGGGACCTTGGACCCTGCGACCGGCGCGGCCCGCGGGGCACCGTGGAGGCATGGCCACCATGCACAGCCAGGAGCACAGTCAAGGACACGACCGCCCGGTCCTCGTCGACCTCGACGAGTCGACCTGCTGGGAGCTGATGGCGACCGTCGGCATCGGCCGGCTCGTCTGGGTCGACGCCGATGGACCGGTCGCCGTGCCGGTCAACATCGCCGTCTCCGACGGCGCGGTCGTCATCCGGACCGCGGCCTACTCGGCGATGGCGCGCGAGGTCGACGACAGTCGGGTCGCCCTGGAGGTCGACGACCTCGACCACGAGACCCGCACCGGGTGGAGCGTCCTGGTGCGCGGGGTGGCACGGGTGCTCTTCGAGCCCGCGCCGGAGGACGCGCCGACGGCGTGGCCCACCGGCAGCAAGTCGGCGACCGTGCGGCTACGCCCCACGAAGGTCACGGGCCGGCGGCTGGCTGCCCCGCGCTGAGCGCGGGACGGACCACCGCGTCCAGCTCCGGGTGTCCTGCCGGCTCAGAACCCCAGGGTGCGCCCGATGATCTCCTTCTGGATCTCGGTGGTGCCACCGTAGATGCGCGAGATGCGCGAGTCCGTGTAGGCCCGGGAGATGGGGTACTCGGTCATGTAGCCGTAGCCGCCATGGAGCTGGACGCCGGCGTCGACCACCTTCGCCTGCAGCTCGGTGGTCCACCACTTGGCCATTGACGCCAGAGCCGGGTCGGCCTGGCCGGCGTTGAGCTTCATCACACAGTCGTTGATGAAGGTCCGGGCGACGTAGGCCTCCGTGGCCATTTCCGCGAGGACGAAGCGATTGTGCTGGAACTTGCCGATCGGCTTGCCGAACGCCTCACGCTCCTTGGCGTAGGACAGGCACAGGTCCAAGACGTGCTCGATGGCCGCGACGGCCTGCACCCCGATGGAGATGCGCTCCTGGGGGAGGTTCTGCATGAGGTAGATGAAACCCTCGCCCTCCTTGCCCAGCAGGTTGGCCTTCGGGACCTCGACGTTGTCGAAGGACAGCTCGGCGGTGTCCTGGGCCTTCAGGCCCATCTTGTCCAGGTTGCGACCGCGCTCGAAGCCCGCCATGCCGCGCTCGACGACCAGCAGGCTGATGCCCATGTGGCCGGCGTCGGGGTCGGTGCGGCACACGACGATGACCAGGTCGCTCATGATGCCGTTGGAGATGAAGGTCTTGGAGCCGTTGAGGACGTAGTGGTCGCCCTTGTCCACGGCGCTGGTCTTGACGCCCTGCAGGTCCGAGCCGGCGCCCGGCTCGGTCATCGCGATGGCCGAGATCAACTCGCCGCTGACCAGCCCGGGCAGCCAGCGCTGCTTCTGCTCGTCGGTGCCCAGCGAGGTGATGTAGGGGACGATGATGTCGGTGTGGACGGGGAAGCCCGGGCCGCTGGCGCCGATGCGTGAGAGCTCCTCGGAGACGATGGCGTTGTAGCGGAAGTCCTGGACTCCCATGCCGCCGAACTCCTCGGGTACGTCGAAGCAGAGCAGGCCCTGCTCGCCCGCCCTGAGCCACAGGTCCCGGCTCACCTGGCCGTCCTTCTCCCACTGCTCCATGTGGGGAGCGACCTCCTTCTCCATGAAGGTGCGGGCCATCGCGCGGAAGTCCTCGTGCTCCTGCTCGTAGATCGAGGTGGGCTGCGCCATCGAGATGCTCTCCTGTGCTCGTGGGGACCCCTTCCCTGCTGGTCGGGCCCCGACAACGATCGGTCACCACAACTGTGACAGCAGAACTGTCACGATGCAAGAGGACTGTGACAGCGATACTGTGCGTGTCATGGTGCCGCCCTCCTCCGACTCGACGACCGCGCCGGGCGATGCTCACCTAACCGTGGACGAGCTGGCCGCCGCAGCGGGCTTCACGGTGCGCACCACCCGCTACTACGCCAGTCTCGGACTGGTGCCGCCCCCGCAGCGCCGCGGACGGCTCGCCTACTACGGCGACCGGCACCTGGCCTACCTCGAGCTGGTGCGCGCGCTGCAGGAGCACGGCTTCACCTTGCAGGCCATCGAGGGATTCATCGCCGCGCTGCCGGCGGAGGCGACGGTGGAGGACCTCGCGCTGCAGCGGGCCATGCTGACGTCTTGGAGCCCTCGGCCGCCCGAGCGGGCGGACCTCGACGAGGTCCAGCGTCGTGCGGGCCGACTGCTGTCCACAGCTGATCTCGCGCTGCTCGAGTCGATCGGCGTGCTCGACCGCGACGGCGACCATCTCGTGGTGATGCCGGGGTTCGCCGAGGGCGTCGAGCTGCTCGGGATCGACATCCCGCGTGCATCGATGCAGGCGGCGAGTGATGCCATCCGCCGCAACATGGAGGCCCTGGTCACGGAGCTGACCGACATCCTGCGTGACCAGGTGCTCGATCCCTACCGGCGCGCCGACCCCTCGCGGGAGGGTGCAGAGCGGCTCGAGCAGACGCTGCCGACGTTGCGACGGCTCACGCTCGAGGCGGTGGTGACCGGCTTCCAGAGAGCTGCGAACGCCGTCATCACCCAGTCGCTGACCCGCAGTCGCTGACCCGCAGTCGCCGACCCGCAGTCGAGGGCGCCCCGGCGCCTTCCGCACTTCCTGCGGCGTGCGCCAGGACGGCGTGATCGCTGGTGGCGGACCCGATGGGACGTGTGGTCCGCCGTCCCTCTCTGCCCTGGAGCTCGACCGTCGCGCGGTCAGGCTGAGGGGTTCGCGAGAACCTTCAGGGTGCTCCAGACCGTCGTGGCTCCTGATGGCGGCAGGCATCTGCGACAGTGAGCCCATGTCGGAGCTGTTCAGGGACGGCGTCGGGGACGGCGGAGGAGGCCGAGGGCGACGCCTGCCCCCGGACGAGCGTCGTGAGCAGATCGTCGCGTGCGCCGTGCGGCTGTTCGGCCAGCGCCCCTACGCCCAGGTCTCCGCGGCGGAGATCGCCCGCGAGGCCGGGATCGCCAGAGGACTGCTCAACCACTACTTCGGCGACAAGCGCGGTCTCTACCTGGAGGTCGTGCGGCGATCGGTGCTGCTGCCCTCGCTCGAGGGCGGCGCCCGACCCCCGCGGACCGGCGACACCGAGGCACTGGACGCGCTGGCGCTCGAGGATCGCGTCGAGCGGGCCGTGGGCTGGTTCCTCGACTCCGTGGAGCCCCAGGCCGCGTCGTACTTCACGGTGCTGGGGTCCGAGGGCGTCGCGGAGGACGAGGACGTGGCACGGATCCTCGAGGAGGCCGACGACCTCGCGGCCCGTCGGGTGCTGGAGCTGGTCGGTCTCGACGCCGACGACCACGTGGCGCGTGCCGCGGTGCGCGCCTACGGCGGGCTGGCCAAGGCCACGGTGCGGGAGTGGACGCGCGCGGGCGCGCTGTCGCGGGCGCAGGCGCACCGGCTGCTGCGCGACGCGCTGCTCACCATCGTGACCAGGACGCTGCCGGCCCTCTGATCGTCCTCTGAGCGCCCTCGGGCGTCCGGGGTGGCTCAGGCGGCGCGGGCGGGCTCGTCCAGCCACTGCTCGACGTGGTCGAGGAACTCGTGCGGCTCCGAGAGCATCAGCGCGTGCCGGCGGTCGGTGATGAGGTGACCGGTCCAGTCGGGCCGGGCGGCCAGCACGTGGCGCAGGACCCGGGCCGGGACCAGCGCGTCGGCGGTGCCGCCGAGCACCAGGGTCGGGGTCTCGATGGCGCGGATCGCGCGCCAGGTGGGGGCGGGCTCGAGCCAGAGCCGGGCGATCGAGGCGGTGCTGCTGCGCAGGGAACGCCGCCGGTCGGCCAGCTGCTCGGGGTCCTCGGACAGGGCGTCGGCGGCCATGGCCTGCAGCAGCGTGGGGCGTACGGCGTCGGGGTCGGTGAAGATCAGGCCGAGCAGCGCTCGGGCGGCCGGTCGGGCGTCGCGCCCGGTGGCAGCGGCGAGCACGGTGCCGCCGATGCTGGGCAGGCCCATGGTGAGCATCCCCTGCACGGCCGGCACCGAGGGCGGCAGCAGCCGCAGCGCGCACGAGTGCGGGAGGGCGGGGGAGACCAGGACCAGACGGTCGACGACCTCGGGGTGCTTCGCGGCGAGGTGGGTGGCGATCAGCCCGCCCATGGAGTTGCCGTGGACGGTGGCCGACGCCCAGCCGAGGGCGTCGAGCACCCGTCGCACGAAGGAGACGTGGCCGGGCACGGTGAGCCGGTCGGAGTCCATGAGCCGGGTGTGCCCGAAGCCGGGCAGGTCGACGGCGACGACGGGGCCGCGCCGGGAGAGGGGAGCGATGACGTCGATCCAGTTCGCGGCGCTCCCGCCGAGGCCGTGCACGAGCAGCTGCGGCTGCGAGCCCGTCCCCGTGCCGGCGCCCGTCGCGTCGGCGCGCAGCACCCGCACGGGGCGGCCGTCGACGTCGATCACCTCCTGGCGCACGCCGGCCCAGGCCGGGTCGGTGGCCAGCCACGAGTCGTCGGGCGCGGCCGCGGGGTGGGTGGGGCTGGGGGAGGGAGCCATGGCAGCACTGTGGCAGGACCGGTCGCTGTGCGCACCCACCCGCGGATGACCTACTCTCCGGCCGTGACCGCTCAAGCGCCCTCGGCCGTGATCCTCATCCGCGCGACGCGCTTCCTCCCGAACCCCGCGACTGCCGCGGACAACGCCTTCCAGGCCGACGCCCCGGCCGGCGAGACCGCGGCCCACCTCTCCGAGCTGGCGCTCGCCGAGATGGACGCCGTGGCCGAGGCGCTGCGCGAGGTCGGCGTGCGGGTGCACGTGTTCGAGGACCACGACCACACGCGGCCCGACAGCGTGTTCCCCAACAATTGGGTCTCCACGCACGCCGGCGGGGTCGTGGGGGTCTTCCCGATGTACGCCTCCAACCGGCGGCACGAGCGGCGCGGCGACGTGTTGGAGATGCTGAAGTCGCACTACCGGGTGCAGACGATCATCGACTACTCCGGCCTCGAGCCCGACGGCATCTTCCTCGAGGGCACCGGTGCGATGGTGCTCGACCACCTCTCCCGGGTGGCCTACGTCGCCCGCAGCCACCGCGCCGACTCGCACGTGCTGGAGCGCTTCTGCACCGACTTCACCTACGAGCCGATGGTCTTCGACGCGGTCGACTCCGGCGGCGTGCCGGTCTACCACACCAACGTGATGGGCTGCGTGGGCACCGACGTGGCGCTGATGGCGCTGGAGATGATCCCCGACGAGCGCCGCCGGGAGCAGGTGCGCGAGCGGCTGACGGTCCAGGGCCGGACGCTGGTGGAGATCACCGAGCAGCAGGTGCGGGAGTTCGCCGGCAACGCCGTGGAGCTGGCCGGCAAGCACGACGACGGCCGGGCCCGTCGGGTGATGGCGATGTCGGCGCGGGCCCGCGCCAGCCTGCGTCCCGACCAGATCGAGGTGATCGAGCGCTCCTGCGAGATCCTCGCCGTCGACATCCCGACCATCGAGCTGGCCGGCGGTTCGGTGCGCTGCATGATCGCCGGCATCCACCTCGACCCGCGCCCGGCCATCGAGGACGGCCCCACGGACGCCGTCGTGGCGATCAACGAGGACCACCCGGTGACGGCCGACGGGCGGTTCGTGCACGAGGGGCGCTAGCAGGACCGGACGAGAACGTGTTCTAGTTTTCCCGTGAACGCGTCCGCCGAGTCCTCCTCGGCTCCCTCCCCGAGCCACGCCGACCTGCCGCCGAGCACCCCGGTGCTGATCGGGGTGGGGGAGACCTCGGAGACCCTCGACTCGCCCGACTACCGCGCCCGCTCGGAGGCGCAGCTGGCCGCCGACGCGCTCCTCGCGGCCGTCGAGGACACCGGCGCGACGGCGGAGCAGGTGCTCGACGCGGTCGACGCGGCCGTGATGACGCGCTCCTTCGAGGCGATGGGGTTCGGGTCGCCGCTCGGGACGCCGACCAGCTACCCCTGGGCGGTGCTGCGCCGGGTCGGTGCCTCGCCGTCGTACGTCGTGCACGACGCGCTGGGCGGGCAGACCCCGCAGAGCCTGGTCAACGAGCTGTGCCAGGGGATCGCCGACGGCCAGCACTCGCTGGCGGTCGTCTTCGGCGCCGACGTCACCTCCACCACCCGGCACTTCACCCGCGGCGAGGGGGCGGCGGGCGAGCGGCCGGACTTTGCCGAGGACGTCACCGGGCCCGAGGTCGACCGGGGCCGGGGCACGCACCTGGTCAACACCCGGCACCAGGTGCTGCACGGGATGACCAACGCGCCGGTGCAGTACGCGCTGCTCGAGCACGCACGGCGGCACCGTCTGGGGCTGGACCGGCGCACCTACGCCAAGCAGATGGCCGCGCTGCTCGCGCCGATGAGCGAGGTGGCCGCCGAGCGCAAGCACGCGGCGGCGCCCACGGTGCGCACCGCCGCTGAGGTCGAGACGACCACCGCCGACAACCGGGTCGTCGCCGACCCCTACCGCCGGCTGATGGTCGCCCGCGACCAGGTCAACCAGGGCGCCGCCTGCGTCATCGCCTCGATCGCCACCGCCCGGGCGCTCGGGGTGCCCGAGGACCGCTGGGTCTTCCTGCACGGGCACGCCTTCCTCTCCGAGCAGCCGATGCTCGAGCGACCCGACCTCTCGCGCAGCCCGGCCACCGTCGCCGCGATCGAGCACGCGCTCGACGTGGCCGGGGCCTCCATGGACGACATCGGCCCGATGGACCTCTACAGCTGCTTCCCGATCGCGATCACCACCGTCACCGACGCCTTCGACCTCGACACCGAGGACCCGCGCCGCCTCACCCTCACCGGCGGGCTGCCGTTCTTCGGCGGCGCCGGCAGCAACTACTCGCTGCACGCGGTGGCCGAGGTCGTGCGGCGCGTACGCCGGGAGCCCGGCGTCACCGGGCTGGTGGGTGCCAACGGCGGCCAGCTCTCGAAGTACGCCGTGGGCGTCTACTCCGCCCGGCCGCGACCGTGGGTCCCCGACGACTCGACCGCCCTCCAGGCGGGGCTCGACGCCGTCCCCGGGGTGCCGTGGACCGAGGTGGCCGACGGCCCTGCGGTGATCGAGACCTTCAGCGTCGAGCCACAACGCGACGGCAGCCGCACCGCGGCGCTGGTGTGTCGCGACCTCGCCGGCCGGCGGTTCCTCGCGACCGCAGTCGCCGACGACAAGCTGCTGGACCTGCTGGCCGACGAGGACGTCGAGCCGATCGGGCGTCGCGTCCACGTGCGCCACGTCGACCATCTCAACCGGGCCGCGCTGACCCGCGCCACGCTCGACCGGTGGCATCCCGTCCGTCCAGCGCGGCTCGACGGGGAGCACACCAGGATCCGGGTCGCCGTCGACGGGCCCGTGGTCGAGCTCGCGCTGCTGCGTCCGCTCCTCGACCGCCGCACGCACGCCGAGTGCGACGAGGTCGTCTCCGCCTGGCTGGACGACCCGCACCTGCGCGTGCTGCTCCTGCACGCCGACGGACCGGACTTCTGCGAGGGGCTCGACCCGGCCGAGATCGGGTGGGGCGGCACCCTCGTCACACCGCCGCACGGCGTGGCGGGGCTGACCGGCCGGCTGGTGGACCGACCGGTGGTCGCCGCCGTCTCGGGCGGGGTCCGCGACGCCGGGGTGGAGCTGCTGCTCGCCTGCCACGTCGTGGTCGCCGACGAGACCGCGACCTTCGAGATGACCGCCACCCGGCGGGGCCTGGTCGCCGAGCACGGTGGCCTGCGCCGGCTCCGCGAGGTCATCGGGCACCGCCTGGCCGACGACCTGGTGCTGACCGGCCGCCGCCTGGACGCCCACGAGGCACTGGCGGCGGGCCTGGTCTCGCGGGTCGTGCCCGCCGGGGACCAGCTGGCCACGGCGCGTGCGCTCGCCGAGCAGGTCTGCCTCGGCGGCGGCACCGCCGTGCGGGCCACGCTCCGGATGGCCGGGGCCGGGTCGGACGCGGCGTCGTACCTCGGCCCGGTGCAGACGCCGCGGGAGGTCGACGAGGTGGCGTTCTCCGAGGACCTCATGGGCTGAGCCCAGCAGCGCGGGACCTTGGTCCCGCGCCAGCGTGCCGTCCGGCTCGTGCCTGGGCCCCGGCGCCCCGCGAGGCTGGTGTCGGAGCCGGAGGGAGCCGGGTCCGGAGAGGCGGACATGGTCACGTTGACGGCATCGGAGATCACCGGGGCAGCGCCGCAGCGCGGCGTCGCCCGCAGCATCGTGGCGATGGCGATGCGCGCGCCCAGCCTGCACAACACCCAGCCCTGGCGGTGGCGGATCTGCTCCGAGAACACCCTGGAGCTGTACGCCGACCACGACCGCCAGCTGCACGGCGTGGACCCCCGCGGACGGCTGATGATGCTCAGCCTGGGGTCGGCGCTGCATCACGCCGTGGTCGCAGCCCGCTCGGGGGACCGCGCGGTGCGCGTGGAGCGCCTCCCCGACGGGGGCCCGCCGGACCTGGTCGCCCGGCTGCACCTGGAGGGCCGCTCGCCGTCCCGGCCGGAGGACCGCATCGCGCTCGCGTCCCTGGTGGCTCGCCGCACCGACCGCAGGCCCTTCAGCTCCTGGGAGGTGCCGGACGAGACCCTGCAGCGCCTCGCGGAGGTCTCGACGCAGGCCGGTGCGCCCGCTGTCGTCCTCGACGTGCGCCAGCGGGTCGCCGTCGAGCACCTGGTCTCGACCGCCAGCGTCCTGCAGGCCTCCCGTCGCCTCGTGGAGCGGGAGCACGCCCGGTGGTGGGCGATCGAGCCGCGGGCGACGTACGACGGTGTGCCGGCCGACCTGGTGCCCGACCGGGTCGTTGACCCGCTCGGCCGCGGCCGCGACGGCGCCGGCGCGCTCGACGGGACGCCCGCGGAGGACGCGGAGGCGGTCACCGAGCGCGCGGCGGTCCTGGCGATCTGCCACGACGACGACACCCGCGCGGGCTGGCTCGCCGCCGGCGAGGCACTCAGCGCGGTGTGGCTCGAGGCCGTCGCCGAGGGCCTCGGCGGGGTGCCGGTCTCGCTGCCGGTCGAGGAGCCCGAGCTCCGCGAGCAGCTGCGCTCGGGCGTGCTGGGACTCGCGGTGCAGCCGCAGGTCCTGCTGCGCCTGGGGTGGCCGCACACCTCGAGCGCCCGGCTGCCCGGCGCCCCCCGTCGTCCCATCGACGACGTGCTCGTGCCCTGACCCCCGCCCGGGTCCCACCCCTGGGGGTGGCGTCTGGGATGCTTGCCCGTCGGTGTCCGGACAGCCGCACGGGGAGGATCAGTGAGCGAGGGCTCCTACATCGCCTCCGAGCTCGCGCGCGTGAGCGCCGCCTTCGCCCGGCCGACCCTCACCCTGCTCCACCAGCGACAGGCACCGGTGGTCATCACGATCTTCCGGGCCGCCTTCGGCCGCGACAACAAGCCGATCCCGACGGCGCGTCTGCACACCCAGGTCGAGGAGCACCTCGCGGTCTTCCGGCGCGACCCCGGAGCCGACGTCCCGACCGGCTCGGGGCGTGAGCTGTGCCAGCGCTGGATGCGCGGCCAGTGGCTGGTGCGCTCGCTGGACGAGTCCGGCGAGGAGGTCTACGCGCTCACCTCGCACGCCCAGCAGGCGCTGGAGCTGGTCAAGAACCTCACGCGCGACCGCGCCACCCTCTCCGAGCACCGCATCGCCACCATTCTCACCACCGTGCGGCGGTTCAACTCCGAGGCCAACCCCGACCGCTCCAGCCGGGTCGGCATCCTCAACGCCGAGATCGCCCGGCTGACCGCCGAGCGCGACCGGCTCGTCGACGGCGCTGACCTCGTGGGGGCCACCGAGGACTTCATGCTCGAGGGCTACACCGAGCTGATGTCGCTGGTCTCGGCGCTGCCCAGCGACTTCGCCCGGGTCGAGGAGCGCTTCGCCACGATCCGCTCGGAGATCCTGGCCGCCTTCCGGGCCGAGGACCGTCCCGCCGGGGAGGTGATCGACGACTATCTCGCCCGCGCCGACGCGCTGATGACCGCCACCCACGAGGGCCGGGCGTTCGAGGGCGCCTTCGCGCTGCTGCGCGACGACGCCACGGTGACCCAGCTGCGCGAGGACCTCGGCGACCTGCTCGACCACCCGCTCTCCGAGGGGCTGCTGGGCGAGGCCGACCGCGCGGAGCTGCGCGGCACCGTCCGCCTGGTCCGTGACGGCCTGGACCGGGTGCTCTCGCAGCGCTCGCGGGTGACCGCGACGCTGAAGGAGTACATCGTCTCCCACGACGTCGCCCGCGACCGTGAGCTGGAGCAGACCCTGCGCCAGGTCGAGTCCGAGCTGATGACGTGGATGGCCACCACCGGCCCGCGCGCCAGCATCGACCTGCCGCTGCTGCCGGCCCGGGTGTCGGTGGAGCACCTGCGCGAGCGCTTCCACGACCCCGCCGACGACCGGCTGCCCGAGCCGATCGCCGCTCCCGACCCCGACGACGCACCGCGCCTGACCCTCGAGGAGCTCAAGGCCCAGGGCGGACCGCAGCTCTCGGTGCTCCGCGGCCGCCTCGACGAGGCCCGCGCCCAGGTGGTGCCGGTCGGCTCGATGGGCTCCTTCTTCGGCGCGCTCGAGCCGTCGCTGCGCCGCCCCGTCGAGATCCTGGGCCTGCTCCACCTCGCCGCCGAGCTCGGCTGGCTGGAGCAGGAGTCCGAGCCCGAGGAGCAGGGCGAGGCGTACGCCGCCGTCCGCCCCGACGGCACCCGCCGCACCTTCGACGTCCCGCGCACCCCCGTGCCGGATCCCGATCTGCCGCCCGACCTGCCGCCAGACCAGTCCGTGGAGGACCAGCAGTGACCACCGACCTGGACCCGACGCCCGACCTCGCGCCCGACCTTGCACCCGACGACGCGACCTCGGTGTCGCTGTGGGAGGGCGACGAGGGCGGGCTGGAGCACGCCCAGCGGCTGGCCCTGGTCACCCTGCTGAAGTCCCGCTTCATCTCCGCACGCACCCACCCGCGGGACTGGACCGTGCTGGTCGAGCACGAGCGGGTCATCCGCTCCCGTCTCAACGACCTCTTCCTGGAGCTGGCCATCGACCGCACCCGCGAGGTCGCCTGGAAGCGCCAGGCAGTCTCCGAGGCCGGCGCCCGGCTGCCCACGCTGCTCTACGACGCCGCCTGGTCCCGCGAGGAGACGCTGGTCCTCGTGCACCTGCGCGACCGGCTGCGAGCCGGACACGCCGGCGGCGACGCCCGGGTCTACATCGACCGCGACGACGTGCTCGACCACGTCGCGACCTTCCGTCCGGCGCACGCGACCGACGAGGCCGGCGACGAGAAGCGCGCGCGCAACGCCTTCACCAGCGTCGCCAAGGCGGGCCTGCTGATCCCGACCGCCTCCGAGGACCGGTTCGAGATCAGCGAGGCGGTCGAGCCGCTGCTGCCGCTGGAGCTGCTGCAGCAGCTGCTCGAGCAGCTGCGCGAGGCCAACGGAGGCGGGGCCGACGCGGGCGGCGACGACCAGGCGACCGACGAGCCCAGCGACGTACGGGCCGATGCACAGCCGGGGGAGCCGCAGGGCGCCCCTGCCGAGGACACCGACGGCATGCTGATCGAGGAGGACGCCGAGTGAGCGTCGAGGAGACCGAGCGCGAGGGCCTGTTCACCGAGCAGACCGTGGCGCTGCCCGCCGACGACACCATGCAGTGGCGCGCTGCGCTGATGCAGCTGGTCAACTGGGGCGGCTTCGGCGGCCTGACGACCGTGCCGCTGCGCGGCGAGGCCACGATGATCTCCGGCGCCTCGGGCGTCGGGAAGTCCACCATCCTCGACGCCTACACCGCGCTGATGATGCCCTCGGACACCAAGTTCAACGGCGCCTCCAACGACGCCGTCGCCGGCCGCGCCCGCGGCGTCGGCCAGCGCAACCTGCTGTCCTACCTGCGCGGTGCCGTCGACGTCGTCGACGACCCGCGCACCGGGCGGCCCGTCGAGAAGCTGCTGCGGGGCAAGGGCGGTGACACCTGGGGCGCGGTCGCGATGACCTTCGTCAACGACCAGGGTGGCCGCTTCACCGCCCTGCGCACCTACTACGTCCCTCGGCGTGCGGCGCGCTCGGCCGACGTGCAGATGCAGCTGGTCACCCACGAGGGCGCGCTGTCGCTGCAGGTGCTGGAGGCGGCGGTCGCCGACCGCTTCCACGCCAACACCCTCAAGAAGCTCTTCCCCGGGGTCCGCGTCCACCGCACGTACGCCGAGTTCTCGGCCGTCCTGCACGCCCGGCTCGGCATCGGCGCAGGTGGCGACGGGGCCAAGGCGCTGCGGTTGCTGGCGCGCATCCAGGCCGGCAACCAGGTGCGCAGCGTCGACGAGCTCTACAAGGACATGGTGCTCGAGCGCCCGACCACCTACGCCGCCGCCGACCGGGCCATCGAGCACTTCGACGACCTCGACGCGGCCTACTCCGCGATGCGCACCGAGGAGCGCAAGCTCGAGGTGCTCGGCCCCATCACCGACCTGCACGACCGGCAGGTCCGCGCCACCGCGCGGCTGGCCGAGCTCGACTCCTACGGTGTCGCCGCCACCGGCGACACCCCGCTGCGGCAGTGGCTGCTGCGCACCCACCACCGGCTGATCCGCGACGCCGTCGACACCAACCGCGCCGCACGCGAGCGGGCCACGGCCGAGCTGTCGGCCTCCACGTCCGCCGAGCGCGACCTGGCCTCGGACCTGGAGGCCGCCAAGGCCGCGCACCGCGCCGCCGGCGGCTCCACGATCCAGGGGATCGGCCAGTCGATCGAGCAGGAGCAGGTCGTCCGCGAGGACCGGCTCGCCCGGCGCGAGCTGCTCCAGCAGCGGCTGCTGCCGGTCGTCGGGGTCACCGACGCTGAGGCGCCCGACCTGGGCGACGCCCTGATGTCGGTCGAGGCCTTCACGGTGCTGCAGCTGCACGCCCGCGAGTGGCTCTCGGGCTGGGAACGCGAGCAGGAGCGGGTGCGCCGCGAGCGCGACGTCACCCGCGACCGCCGCTTCCCCCTCAGCCAGCGCCAGGCCGAGCTGCGCCGCGAGCGCGCCTCGCTGGAGAGCCGCGGCGGGCGGCTGCCGGCCCGCATGCACGAGCTGCGCGACGAGGTGTCGCGCGCCAGCGGCATCCCCGCCTCCGAGCTGCCCTTCGTGGCCGAGCTGATCGACGTGGCGCCGGAGGAGGCACGGTGGCGCACCGCCGTGGAGACGGTGCTGGGTGCGAGCGCCCGGATGCTGCTGGTCCCGCTGGACCGGCTCGAGCAGTTCTCCTCCGCGATCGACGGGCTGCGGCTGCGCGGCCGACTGGTCTTCGAGGGCGTCGAGCTGCACCTGCCCGACCTCGGCCCGGCCGACCCCGAGCGGGTGGCCGGCAAGCTGCTCTTCCAGGACTCGCCGTTCTCCGGCTGGGTCCAGGCGCACGTGAGCGAGCCGTCGCGCAACGCGCTGTGCGTCGAGGACGCCGCCGGGCTCGCCGGCGGCGGCTTCCGGGTGACCGAGGCCGGTCAGACCCGTCAGGGGCGACGTGGCACCCACGGGCGGGGCGACAGCCGCTCGATCATCGGGTTCTCCGGCGAGGAGGCGGTCGCCGAGATCGACGCCGAGCTCGCCGCCTTGGAGGAGCAGCTGGACGCGGTCGACGCGGAGGTCGCCGAGCTCGACCGGCGCAGTGCGCTGCTGGAGCAGCAGCGGGCGTCGTACGACGCGATCGTGGCGGCGCGCTTCGACGACCTCGACGTCGACGGCAGCGACCGGCGCATCGCCGAGCTGGAGGCCCGGCGCGAGGAGATCCTCGGCGCCGACGACCAGCTGCACGCGCTGCAGCGCCAGATCGAGGAGCTGACGGGCCGTCTGGAGGAGGTGCGCCGCGAGCGGTTCGGGCTGGAGGCGCGCGCCCGCGAGCTGGGCGACGAGCACGCCCGGCTGGTCGACGACGAGGACCTCGTCACCGACCGGCTCGAGGCGATGGAGCGCTCGGGGCGGGTCACGCTCACCGACGAGCAGGACGCCGCGCTGGCCGCCGACTTCGCCGCCGCGGCCGCGCCCGGCGACCCCGACGACCTCGAGCGGTTCACCGAGACCTCCCAGCGCCTCGCCGAGCGGCTGCGCGAGGCCGTGGTCGACGCCGAGACCGAGCTGACCCGGGTCGAGGAGGAGCTTGCCGGGATCTTCCGGGTCTACAAGATGCAGTGGGACTCGCCCAACCTGGGGGCGACCGCCGCGTCCTACCCCGACTACGCCCGCATCCTCGAGGAGGTCCGCGGCACCGGCCTGGCCGAGCGGCGCGCGGAGTGGCGGCGCCGCCTCACCGAGTGGAGCGGCCAGGACCTCGTGCCGCTGGTCGGTGCGATGGCCGCCTCGATCGAGGAGATCGAGGACCGGCTCGAGCCGATCAACGCGATCCTGCGGCGCCTGGAGTTCGGCGGCGTCGGTGACCGGCTGCGCATCCGGCTGCGCCGTCTCGCGCCCGCCCACGTGCAGGTCTTCATGAAGGACCTGCGGCGGCTGGCGTCGGGCACGACCGGGGAGCTGGGCGAGGACGACCTCGAGCGGCGCTTCACCGAGCTGAGCCGGTTCATGGACCAGCTGCGGGTGCCCGCCCAGGTCGGCGACGTGGCGTCGTCCTCGACCGACCGCGACCGGCTGCTCGACGTGCGCCGGCACGTGGAGATCAGCGCGGAGCGCTACGACTCGCTGACCGGCGAGCTCAAGGCGACCTACCGGACGCTGGGGGAGAAGAGCGGTGGCGAGAGCCAGGAGCTGGTGGCCTTCATCGTCGGCTCGGCGCTGCGCTTCCGTCTCGGCGACGAGCTGCGCTCGCGGCCCCGCTTCGCGCCGGTCTTCCTCGACGAGGGCTTCGTGAAGGCCGACTCCGAGTTCGCCGGCCGTGCCGTGCGCGCGTGGAAGGGCCTGGGCTTCCAGCTCATCATCGGTGTCCCGCTGGACAAGGTGACCGGCCTCGAGCCGCACATGGACGAGCTGCTGGCCATCACCAAGAACAGCACCACGCACCAGTCTTGGATCACCCCGATCCGCGACGCCGCCGAGGCCTGACCGCCGAGAGGTCGCTCACGCACGGCCGAGAGGTCTGCGGGGTCAGAGGAATGTCGCAACACCCCCTGCCCCGAGGGGGATGTTGTGCCGACTCCACCGATGCCTGCTGACCA
>NZ_LUPI01000067.1:0-23915 GCF_001627265.1 Nocardioides sp. REDSEA-S30_B4
GTGCCCGCCGGCCGGACCGTGCGGCTGCCCGGCCGCGGGAGCACCTTCGTCGTCGACGTCCCCGGCCCCACCCCCGACGCACCGGTCGTGGTCCTCCTGCACGGGCTGGCGTGCACGGCGTACCTCAACTGGTTCCCGGTGCTCGGGGCGCTCGGCGACCGCTACCGCGTGGTGGCCTTCGACCAGCGCTGGCACGGGCGCGGCATCGTCTCCGAGCGGTTCCGCATCGAGGACTGCGCCGACGACGCCGTGGCGGTGCTCGACGCGCTCGGGATCGACCGGGCGGTCCTCGCCGGCTACTCCCTCGGCGGCTTCGTCGCCCAGGAGACCTGGCACCGCCACCCCGACCGGGTGGCCGGCCTGGTGCTCGCCTCGACCGCACGCAACGGCCAGGGGACCGTCCACGAGCGGCTCTTCTTCCCGGTGCTCGCCGCCACCATGAACCCGGTCTCGCGGCACGCCGCCGCCCGCGTCGAGCAGCTCGCGCAGAGCCTGCCGCTGACCCCCGACGTCCACCTGACCGACCTGCCCTCGTGGGGCCTCGCCCAGGTCCGCAGCACCTCGGGCTGGGCCTACCCCGAGGTGGTCAACGCGGTCGGTCACTTCGACTCCTCCCCCTGGATCGGGGACGTCGACGTCCCCACCGCGGTCGTCGTCACCGAGAAGGACCACGCCATCCCCACCCGTCGCCAGCACAAGCTCGCCGCAGCGGTGCCGGGCGCCCGGGTGTTCTCCGCCCCGGGCGGCCACGCGTCGGTGGTCCTGGACGCCGCGCGGTGGCTGCCGGTCTTCGAGGACGCCCTCGACGACGTGTGGCGACGCGCCGGTGCCGACGTGGCGGGCAGCACTCATCGGCTCCGGGACGTGTCCGCCGGCTGAGTCCTGGGTATACGGCTGGTCGGAGAGGGGAGTCCACATGCACGAGACACACCAGCTGGCGCACGAGCCGGCCAGCGTCGCCGTCGCCCGTCACGAGCTGCGCGACCTGCTGGAGCGCGAGGGCGTCGGCGAGTCGGTCGTCTACGACGCCACCCTCGTCCTCAGCGAGCTCGTCTCCAACGCCGTGCGTCACGGTCGCCCCACCGCTGCGGGCCACGTCGAGGTGTCCTGGTCGCTCGAGCCCGAACGTCTCGTGCTCGAGGTCGCCGACGGCGGCCGCGGCGGCTCGGTCGAGGCCGTGGACGCCGACCCCGACTCCGACCACGGGCGGGGCCTGATGATCGTCGGCGAGGTCTGCGACCGCTGGCACGTCGACCGGCGCGACCGGCGTACCCACGTCGTCGCCGAGCTCGCGCTCGCGATGGCCTGAGGGACCTTCCAGCGCCCAGCCCGGATCCTGGCCCGGGACCTCAGAGCGCGGCGGAGAGGACCGTCTCGCCGGAGTCGTCGGTCACGACCACGGCTGTGGCCGCGTCGCGCAGCAGGGCCGACTGCAGGTTGCAGACCATCTCCTCCGCACCGGTGCCGAGGAACTCCCCCGCCGGTGTCCGGGTGCCGTCGGCGTCGACGAAGGCAGCGCGATAGACCGCGCCCTCCTCGAAGCCCGCACCCCGGAAGCGCAGCTCCACGCCCCACGTGTGCGGCACCAGCCCCGCCTCCTCGACGGTGACGTCGGGGTCGACGACGTCGAGCGCAACCGCCTCGTAGGGCACCGCGGGCGGCTCCGGCACGGTGGCGCGCCCGAGCAGCACCCCGCCGGTGCCGACCAGGACGGTCACCATCGCGGCCGCGCCGAGCCACTGCACCCGGCGGGTACGCCGGCGCAACCGGTCGTCCCGGCGCCGTGCCAGCTCGTCGGCGGCCCGCGCGGACCGCTCGGCCGCCACGGCGTCGCGGATCTCGCGACCCAGCCCCGGCGGCGGGGAGGCCGGAGAGGCCAGCCGGGCCGCGTCGACGTCGGCGAGGGCCCCGCGCAGCGGGGCGATCTCCTCCAGCTCGGCGCGGCAGGCCGCGCAGCCGTCGAGGTGGGCCCGCAGCGCGGTCTCGTCGGTGGCGTCCAGGGGGTGTCCCAGCGCGTGCGCGCCCAGCAGCTCGCGCAGCCTCTGGTGTGCGTCGTCGGGCCCGGTCATCGGTCCACCCCCATCTCGTCCATCGCGGCACGCAGCGCCTTGAGCCCGTAGAACACCCGGCTGCGCAGCGTCCCGACCGGGACCCCCAGGTCGGCGGCGACCTCGTCGTGGGGCCGCTCGCGCAGGTGGGTCTCGACGATGGCCACGCGGTGGTGCTCGGAGATGCGGCGCAGCGCCTCCTCCACCACCCATGATCCCACCAGCCGCTCGGTCGGGTCCGGCACGGTCTCCCCCGCCACCTGCGCCGCCACCTGCGCCGTGGGCGGGTCGACCAGGCGCGTCTGCCACGGCCGCACCGACGCCGCACGGGCGTGGTCGATCATCGTGTGGCGCGCGATGCCGAACAGCCAGCTGCGCAGCGAGGACAGCGACGGGTCGAAGAGGTCCGCGCGCCGCCACGCCTTGAGGAAGGTCTCCTGCGTGACGTCCTGCGCCGCTCCGGCGTCGTCGAGCCCGCGGAGCACGAAGCGGTAGATCTGCGGTCCGTAGAGGAGGTACGCCGCGTGCACCTCGTCCTCGTCGCGCAACCCCGCCGGCACCGGGGGCGCGGCCGGGCGGGTGGTCGTCGTGGCCGCGGGTGTCTCGGTCACCGGGGGTCCTCTCGCAGGGAGCTCTGGTCTGCCTTCGGAGCCGGTCGAGGGACCGGATGGGTCGCTCACCCGGAAGGACCGGTTCCGCACCGATCCGGACCGGCGGTGAACGCGCACCGGCCCAGCGCCGTACCCACTCCCGAGGACGGACCCTCGTCCTCGCCCCAGGCCGGACCGACCGGCCGCCGACCGAAGGGCCAGAAACGACATGACTGCTCCCTCCCGCAGGCGCTCCCGGGTCACCGGTGGCGCCGCAGCGGCCCTCCTGGCGCTCGGCGCCGGGACCGCGCTGACGCTCCCCGCCTCCGCCGCCGACGTCGCCACCGTGGACGTCTCCACCGCCGACGCGGCCACCGGCTCCTCCGCACGCACCGCTGCTGCGGCGCGCGCCGGGGCCCGCAAGGTCAAGGTCGACTCCGAGCGCGACCTGCGCGACGCCGTCGAGCAGGCCAACGCCTCGACGGGCCTGACCCGCATCAAGGTCCGCGACCACGTCCGCCTCAGCGGCGGCCAGCTCGACGTGACCGGCCAGATCGTGATCAACGCGCGTGCGCACCGCATCGACGCCCGCGGCGACAGCCGCATCTTCGACGTGGCCGACGGCGGCCGCCTCGTGCTGAAGCAGGCGCGCCTGGTCAGGGGCGCCGCCCCCACCGGTGAGAACGGCGGAGCGATCCGCAGCGCCGGCGAGGTCGTCCTGCGAGGCACCACCATCCGCGCCTCCGTCGCCGAGGGCACCGGCGCCTCGGGCGGTGCCATCGCCAACGAGGCCGGGAGCCTGCTGGTCTCCGGCTCGGTGCTGCGCGGCAACAGCGCGACCCGCGCCGGCGGCGCCATCGAGGCCGTCGAGGGCGACACCACGCTCATCGAGACCCGCGTCATCGAGAACTCCACCGGCGCCGAGCCCGGCAACGGCGGCGGCCTGCACCTGACCGGCACCGGGACGGTGTCGGTGCAGAGCAGCTGGGTCGCCGACAACATCGCCTCCGCCGAGGGCGGCGGCCTGTGGAACTCCTCCACCGGCACCTTCACCGTCGACCGCACCGTGCTGATGGGCAACGTCGCCGAGGGCGTCGCGGCCGACCAGGGCGGTGGCGCGCTGTACAACGACGGCGGCTCCCTCACCGTCACCCGGTCCTCGCTGGAGGACAACAGCGCCACCGGCACCGCCGGCTCCGGCGGCGGCATCCTCAACAACCTCGGCACGCTGAGCGTCGAGCGGTCGACCCTGTCGGGCAACACCGCCAACCGCGCCGGCGGCGGCGTCGAGGCCAACGTCGGCACCACCACGCTGGCGGGTGTCGAGCTCACCGGCAACGACGCGGGCCAGGCCCCGGGCAACGGCGGCGGCCTGCACCTGACCGGCGCCGGCACCGTCGAGGTGCTCCAGAGCACCGTCACCGACAACACCGCCGTCGAGGGCGGCGGCCTCTGGAACTCCTCCGGCGGCACCTTCACCGTCCGCGGCACCAGCCTGGAGGGCAACAGCGCCTCCGGTGCCGGGGCCGACCAGGGCGGCGGCGCGATCTACTCCGACGGCGGCACCACCGAGGTGCTCGGCTCGGACCTCGTCGACAACAGCGCCACCGGTGCCGCGGGCTCCGGTGGCGGCATCCTCAACAACGCTGGCGCGTTGGTCGTGCGCCGCAGCGTGCTCGACGGCAACGACGCCCAGCGTGCCGGCGGCGGCATCGAGTCCAGCGCCGGCTCGACCGAGGTGTTCCGCACCGACCTGCTCGGCAACGACGCGGGCGCGGCCCCCGGCAACGGCGGCGGCCTGCACCTGACCGGCGCCGGCACCGTCGACGTCGCGCAGAGCACCGTGTCCGGCAACAGCGCCGTCGAGGGCGGCGGCCTGTGGAACTCCGCGAGCGGCACCTTCTCGATCAGCGACACCGTGGTCGAGGGCAACACCGCCACCGGTGACGCGGCCACCCAGGGCGGCGGCGGCGTCTACAACGACGGCGTCATGACGATCACCGGCTCGACGATCGACGACAACACCGCGACCGGCGCCAGCGGCTCGGGTGGCGGCGTCCTCAACAACGGCGAGGGCACCAACCCCGCGACGCTGACCATCGAGGACACCACCTTCGACGGCAACTCCTCCTCCCGCGCCGGTGGTGCGGTGGAGACCAACGTCGGCACCCTCGTCATCAACGACGTCGACATGACCGGCAACGACACCGGCGCTGCCCCCGGCAACGGCGGCGGCCTGCACGTCACCGGCGCCGCGACCGTCACCTGGGACGGCGGCACCGTGACCGGCAACAACGCGGCCAACGAGGGCGGCGGCCTGTGGAACTCCGCCACCGGCAGCATCACCGCCACGAACCTGGTCGTCACCGGCAACACCGCGCCCGCCGGCCCGGACGTGTTCAACGTCGGCGGACCCTTCACGCTCAACGGCACGCCCGTCCCGGCCAGCTGACTGCCGGCGGGGACTGCTCACCGAGCACCGCGCAAGACCCGGTACGCCGGCGGGGCACCCCGTCGGCGTACCGCCCTCGGCCCCGGGACCGGTCTCAGGTCCCGGGGCCGAGGTGCGTCCAGGGCCGTCTCGTGGCTCGTCTCGTGCCACGGCTCGTGTGGCTCGGCGCGGTCCATGCGCCGCGCTGGGCCACACGAGCGCGACAGGGGCCGGCACGGGTGTGACGCGGTCGGGGTGTGAACGGAGCAGACCGCGGGTAGACGCCTCAGGTCCCCCACGACACAGACCGAGGAGTGCCCTGGTGAGCGCCGCCCTGCGTGACCGCTACGTGCTGGAGAGCCTGCTGGGCTCCGGCGGGATGGCCGACGTGCACCGAGCCACCGACACCACGCTCGAGCGCAGCGTCGCGGTCAAGGTGCTGCGCGACGTGGCCGGCGACGAGTCGGCGCGGCACCGCTTCGTGGCCGAGGCCCGCACCCTGGCCGGCCTCTCCCACCGCAACCTGGTGACCGTGCTCGACGCCGGTATCGGGGAGGACGACGACCGCCCCTTCCTGGTGATGGAGCTGGTCGAGGGCCGCTCGCTGGCCGACGCGCTCCAGGACGGGCCGCTGACCCCCGAGGACGCCGCCGCCGTCGGCGCCCAGGTCGCCGCCGCGCTCGCCTACGCCCACGACCGGGGCGTGGTGCACCGCGACGTGAAGCCCGGCAACGTGCTGCTGGGCGGCGACGGCCGGGTCAAGCTCGCCGACTTCGGCATCGCCCGGCTCCTGGGCGACACCGCCCGCCACACCCGCACCGGCACGGCCATCGGCACCGCCGCCTACCTCGCGCCCGAGCAGGTGCGCGGCGAGGACGTCACGGGCGCCGCCGACACCTACGCCCTGGGGCTGGTGATCCTCGAGGCGCTGACCGGACGCCGGGCGTTCCCGGGCAGCCCCACCGAGGCGGCCCTGGCCCGGCTCCAGCGCGACCCCGAGGTCCCGGCCGACCTGCCGGGCGGATGGGCGACGCTGCTGGCCGCGATGACGGCGGCCGACCCGGCCCACCGCGTGGACGTCGCGGAGGCCGCGGACCTGCTGGCCTCCGGCGTACCGGCACCGGCTGCTCCAGAGGCCGGTCCCGGGGCCGTTCCCGGGAGCGGCGCTGACGGTGACCGCACCGCGCTGCTCACCGCCCCCGTCGCCACCGCCCCGCTCGCCGCTGCGGCAGCGCCGGCGACCCCGTCGCGCCGGTCGGCCCCGTCGGCCCCGTCGGCCCCGTCGGCCCCGTCGTCGAGGCCGGCCGCGGACCGTGCCGGGGACGCGATCGCCCGGACGCCGGGCCGGCTGCTGGCGTTCTGGCAGGGGTTGGCGCCGCACCGGGCAAGGGCAAGGGCAAGCAGAAGGAGAAGGGCCCGAAGGAGAAGCAGGACGACGACGACGAGGACGACGACGACGACTGACGGCCGGCGGGCCGGGCGCGCAGGACCGGGCTACGGTGGGGTCATGGCCACGATCGAGCTGACCGCCGAGAACTTCGAGTCCCACGTCAAGGACGACGACATCCTGTTCGTCGACTTCTGGGCCAGCTGGTGCGGGCCGTGCCGCCAGTTCGCCCCGACCTACGAGGCCGCCAGCGAGGCGCACCCCGACATCACCTTCGGGTCGGTCAACACCGAGGAGCAGCAGGAGCTCTCCTCGGCCGCGGGCATCTCCTCGATCCCCACGCTGATGGCCTTCCGCGAGGGCATCCTGGTCTTCGCCCAGCCCGGCGCCCTGCCCCCGGCCGGGCTCGACCAGCTCATCGGGGCGGTCAAGGGCCTGGACATGGAGGACGTCCGCGCCCAGGTGGCCGCCCAGGCCGCGGAGTCCGGCGACGCCCAGGGCTGACCGGCCCCCTCCCCGCTACTGAGCGCGGGGTCGGCCCGGGTCGGCCCGGATCAGTCGGTGGGGCGCGCGGCGTCCTGGCTCTGGTCGGCGGTCTCGGGCTCGTCGCCGTAGACCCCGCGCTTGCGCGCGTCCTCGACCTTGCGCAGCTGGCGCACCAGGCTCCAGCCGAGCAACGCGACGGCGACGAGGCCGAGGATGAACAGCAGGAAGGCGATCGACCCCGCCTTGACGTCCTCGGCCTCCGGGACCTCGTCCACGAGGGGCGCGAGGAGCGGGAGGACGGTGTGCACGACGTCGAGCAGCATGCTCAGATCCTCCCACCGACGGCGTCGGGGTGGTCCATCAGCCCCGCGAACAGGTCGTCCTCCGGGGTGGGCGCCTCCACGTGGGTGGTGACGAGCTCGTAGTCCTCGGTCGGCCACACCTCGGCCTGCAGCTCGCGCGGGATCGCGAACCAGAAGCCGTCGGGGTCGATCTGCGTCGCGTGGGCCAGCAGCGCCTGGTCACGGACGCCGAACCAGCGGTCGCAGACGACGCGCGTGGTGATGCGGGCGTCCCACTCCGGCTCGGGCTTCCAGTCCTTGAGCCGCTCCTCCCACGGGGACTCCAGGCCGTGCTGCTGCATCGCGTCGTGCAGCGCCTGCATCCGCGGGCGGTTGAAGGAGTGGTGGTAGTAGAGCTTCAGCGGCTGCCACGGCTCGCCGGCGTCGGGGAACCGCTCGGGGTCGCCGGCGGCCTCGAAGGCCGCCATCGACACCTCGTGGCAGCGGATGTGGTCGGGGTGGGGGTAGCCGCCGCGCTCGTCGTACGTCGTCATGACGTGCGGCCGCACGGCCCGGACGATCCGCACCAGCGCCTCGACGGACTCCTCGAGCGGGGCCAGCCCGAAGCAGCCCTCGGGGAGCGGGGGCTTCGGGTCACCGTCGGGCCAGCCCGAGTCGACGAAGCCGAGCCAGTGCTGGGTGATACCGAGGATGTCGCGGGCCCGCTCCATCTCCTGGCGGCGCACCTCGGTGATGTTGGCCAGGATCTCGGGGCGATCCATCTTGGGGTTGAGGATCGACCCGCGCTCGCCTCCGGTGCAGGTCACGACGTGCACCTCGGCGCCCTCGGCGACGTAGCGGGCGGTGGAGGCGGCCCCCTTGCTCGACTCGTCGTCGGGGTGGGCGTGGACGTGCATCAGACGCAGACCGGCGTACGGCCTGTCCTGGGGCTCCTGCGACATGCCCTCCATCGTAGGAGGGCCCCCGCGACGCCCTGCGGCGAGGATGGGACCATCGGGGGGTGACTTCGCAGGACCTCATGGCGCAGCGGTACGGCGCTCCCGCGCCCTGGCGGCGTCGCGCGGCCGTCATCGCGACCGTCGTGCTCGCGGTCGTCTCCGGGCTGCTGGTCGCCTGGGCGGCGTGGACCCACGCCACCCCCGAGGCCCGCTCGGAGCTCGTCGGGTTCACCGTGACCGACGAGCACGAGGTCGTGGCCGACGTGCAGGTCCAGCTCAGCGACCGGGCCAGCGACGTGCAGTGCGTGCTGCGTGCGCTGGCCGAGGACAAGAGCGCGGTCGGGGAGGCCGTCTTCACGCCCGAGGACTCCGGTCGGATCAGCGTCCCGATCCGGACCGAGCGCCGGGCCACGGCCGTGGAGAAGGTCGGCTGCACCGCCGACGGGCAGAAGCGGCCCCGCTGACCCCACCCGGGAGGGTGTGAGCAACGACCTGCGTCAGGCGGGTCTCGTTGCTACAGTGGCGAGATCGACCGTCCCGCAGGGCTGCTTCGCGAAACGGCCCGCGACCTCCGTCGTACGGCCATTCGCAGCCGACCGGAGGCGGTCGAGACAGTTCGCACCCGACAGTGACGAGAAGTGACGAGACGGGCCGGCGGGCCGCACCCCGAGATGGCGGGGCGGGGTCCCGCGGCTCCACGGCAGGAGTAACCCGATGACGCAGTCCCCGCAGCAGGAGAAGATCTGGCTCACCCAGGCGGCCCACGACAAGCTCGTCGCCGAGCTGGAGGACCTCAAGGGCCCCGTGCGCCAGGAGGTCATCGAGCGCATCAGCGCCGCTCGCGACGAGGGCGACCTGAAGGAGAACGGCGGCTACCACGCCGCCCGCGAGGAGCAGGGCCGCATCGAGGGACGCATCCGCCAGCTCGAGGACATGCTGCGCCGCGCCGAGGTCGGCGAGACCCCGCCCGACGACGGCATCGTCGAGCCCGGCATGAAGGTCACCTACAAGTTCGTGGGCGATGACGACGACGAAGCCGAGACCTTCCTGCTCGGCGCCCGGGAGATCGAGCCCGACGGCCTCACCGTCTACTCCCCCCAGTCGCCGCTGGGCGCCGCGATCAACGGCGCGTCGAAGGGCGACACCGTCTCCTACGAGGCGCCCAACGGCAAGACGCTCGAGGTCATCATCCTCGACGCCGAGCCCTACACCGGCTGAGGGCCGCCGGCCTGTTCCACCACCGGGTGGTGGGACAGGCCCTACTCCGCCACCCGGTAGCCCTGCGCCCGAAGCGCCGAGAGCACCGTGTCGGAGTGCGTCGACCCGCGGGTCTCCAGCTGCAGCATCACGTCGACCTCGTCGACCGAGAGCAGCGGGGAGATCCGCTCGTGGGCGACCTCCAGGACGTTGGCCCCGGAGTCGCCCACCACGGTCAGCAGCTTGGCCAGGCCACCGGGCACGTCGGGGATGGTGACGTGCAGGTTGAGGTAGCGGCCGGCGGCCGCCATGCCGTGCCGGATCACCTTGCCCAGCAGCAGCGGGTCGATGTTGCCGCCGGAGACGACGGCCACGCAGGGGGTCGGGAAGCGCGCGGGGTCGTCGAGCAGGGCAGCCACCGCGGCCGCACCCGCCGGCTCCGAGACCAGCTTCGCCCGCTCGGCCAGCGCCAGCACCGCGCGGGCCAGGGAGTCCTCGGAGACGGTGACGACGTCGTCGACGTGGTCGCGCACCGCGGCGAACGTCAGGTCGCCGGGCCGTCCGACCGCGATGCCGTCGGCCATCGTGCGCATCTGCTCCAGCGGGGTCGGGCGCCCGGCCTCGAGCGAGCCGGGGTAGGCCGCGGCGTCCTTGGCCTGCACCCCGACGACGCGTACGTCGGGCCGCACTGACTTCACCGCCAGGGCGACCCCGGCCAGCAGCCCCCCGCCCCCGGTCGGCACCACCACGCTGGCCGCCTGCGGCAGCTGCTCGAGGATCTCCAGCCCCACGGTGCCCTGACCGGCGATCACGTCCTCGTGGTCGAAGGGGTGGATGAAGACCGCCCCGGTGCGCTCGGAGAACTCACGCGCGGCGACCAGGGCGTCCTCGAGGTAGGTGCCGGTGAAGACCACCTCGGCGCCGTACCCCCGGGTGGCGCGCTCCTTGGGGATCGGCGCCCCCTCGGGCATGAAGACCGTGGCGCGGGTGCCGACGAGCTGCGCGGCCAGTGCGACGCCCTGGGCGTGGTTGCCGGCGCTGGCGGCGACGACGCCGCGGGCGCGCTCGGCCTCGCTGAGCCGCGAGAGCCGCACGTAGGCGCCGCGCGCCTTGAAGGAGCCGGTGCGCTGGAGGTTCTCGGCCTTGATACGGACCTCGCCGCCGGCCACGGCCGAGAGCCAGCGCGACTCCTCCATCGGCGTGCGCACCGCGATGCCGTCCAGCAGCAGCCGGGCCGCCTCGATCTCGGCGAGACCGACCTGGCTCATGCGGACGCTCCGGGGCCGTCGGGGTCGTCGCGGCCGGGCCCGTCGGGGTCGGGGGTCGCGGGCGCTCGCCCGGTCTCGGCGTAGTCCTCCTCGAGCTCCTCGACGGGGTCGTCGCCGGGGTCGGTGTACGCCGCGAGGTGCAGCCCCACGGCGTTGACCGCGGCCGCGAGCGGGACGGCCACCAGCGCACCGACGATGCCGGCGACCAGCACGCCGACCGCGATCGCGACGATCACCCCGAGCGGGTGCACCGAGACCCAGCGGCCCATCAGGAACGGCTGCAGCACGTGGCCCTCGAGCTGCTGGACCACGATGACGCCGATCAGCATCAGCAGCGCCGCCCAGGGACCCTGGTCGACCAGCGCCACCAGGATCGCCACCGTGCCGGCGACCGTGGCACCGACCATCGGCACGAAGGCGCCGAGGAAGACCAGCACCCCGATGGCGGCGACGAACGGCAGCCCCATCACGGCGGCCCAGATCGAGATGCCGATGGCGTCCACGAGCGCCACGATCACCGTGGCCCGCACGAACTGGCGCAGCGAGATCCAGGCGACGCGGCCCGAGGAGTCGACGCGGGCGCGGGCGGTGCGCGGCGCGAGCCGCACCAGCCACGACCAGATCCGCGCCCCGTCGGCCATGAAGAAGTAGGTCGCGAAGAGCACGATGAAGAAGCCCGCGAAGACGTGGGTCAACGTCGTGCCCAGCTCGGTGATGCGGGTGAGGATCTCGCCCTCGTCGGAGCGCTCGGCGATCGCCCGCTGGGCCTGGTCGATGTAGCCGTCGATCTGGCTGTCGGTGGCGTGCAGCGGCCCCTCCTGGAGCCACTGCCGGATCTCCCCGAGCCCGGCCACGGTGGAGTCGGCGAGGTCGCTGGCGCCGCCGGCCACCTGCTGCCCCACGAAGGTCAGCAGCGCGACCACAGCGGCGATGCCCGCCGCGACGGTGAGCAGCGCGGCCAGCCCGCGGGGCACGCCCCAACCGGCCAGCCGGTCCACCAGCGGCACCGCGAGCGCGGTGATCAACAACGACACCACGACCGGGACCACGATGACGATGAGGTAGCCCAGCACCCACCCGACGACGGCCAGCGCCGCGACGATGACCAGGAAGCGCCACGCCCACGCCGCGGCGAGGTCGTAGCCGACCGGCACCGGCGCGCGGGTCACGGAGCCGGCCGCGACCAGCTGCGGCGGCGGCGCGAGCTGGCGCTCGCGCTCGTCACGCAGCGCCGACCACTGGGAGAAGAGCCGCTGCGCGAGGCTCTCCGCCTCGGACTGGGAGCGCTCGCGCCGCAGGCGACGGCGCTCGCCGAGGCGGGTCTGCTCGACGGGGCCGACGTCCGGGGTCCCGGAGCCGTCGGTCGCCTGGGACCTCCCGGGGGGCGGCTGCT
Organism: Nocardioides sp. REDSEA-S30_B4; assembly: GCF_001627265.1. Taxonomy (NCBI): domain Bacteria; kingdom Bacillati; phylum Actinomycetota; class Actinomycetes; order Propionibacteriales; family Nocardioidaceae; genus Nocardioides; species Nocardioides sp. REDSEA-S30_B4. Next base: position 12,041 of record NZ_LUPI01000067.1, read on the forward strand.
CGTCGCTCATCGCCTCAACCTAGATCACCGCGCCGACGACCTCAGCGCGACAGGGCCGAGGACAGCGCCTGGTCGAGGTCGGCCACCAGGTCCTCGACCGACTCGATGCCGACGCTGAGCCGGACCAGGTCGGCGGGGACCTCCAGGTCGGTGCCGGCCACGCTGGCGTGCGTCATCCGGCCGGGGTGCTCGATGAGCGACTCCACGCCACCCAGGGACTCCCCCAGGGTGAAGACGTGGGTGCGCTCGCAGACGGCCAGCGCCGCGGCCTCGCCGCCCTTGACGCGGAAGGAGACCATGCCGCCGAAGCGCTTCATCTGGCGCGCGGCCACCTCGTGGCCGGGGTGGTCGGGCAGCCCCGGGTAGATGACCTGCTCCACGGCCGGGTGCTCGAGCAGGTGGGCCACGATCCGCTCGGCGTTGTCGCAGTGGCGGTCCATCCGCACCGCGAGGGTCTTGAGCCCGCGCAAGGTCAGCCAGGCGTCGAACGGGCCGGCCACCGCGCCCATGGCGTTCTGGTGGAAGCGGATCCGGTCCGCGAGGGCGTCGTCGCGCACCACGAGGGCGCCGCCCACCACGTCGGAGTGCCCACCGACGTACTTGGTGGTGGAGTGGACGACGACGTCGGCGCCGAGGGCCAGCGGCTGCTGGAGGTACGGCGACGCGAAGGTGTTGTCCACGACCAGCAGTGCGCCCGCGTCGTGGGCGACGGCCGCCAGCGCCTCGATGTCGCCGATGCCGAGGAGCGGGTTGGTCGGCGTCTCGACCCAGACCAGCCGGGTCTCGCCGGGGCGGATCGCCGCGCGGACCGCGTCGACGTCGGAGACGGCCGCGGGGCTGTGGACCAGGCCCCAGACCTGCTCGACCTTGTCGAAGAGGCGGAAGGTGCCGCCGTACGCGTCGTCGGGGATGACGGCGTGCTGGCCGGGGCCGCACAGGGCCCGCACGAGGGTGTCCTCGGCGGCCAGGCCGCTGGCGAACGCGAAGCCGTGGGTGCCGCCCTCGACCGCCGCGAGCGCACCCTCCAGGGCGGTGCGGGTGGGGTTGGCCGAGCGGGAGTACTCATAGCCCCCGCGCAGGCCGCCGACGCCGTCCTGCTTGTAGGTCGAGGTGGCGTAGATCGGCGGGATGACCGCGCCGGTGCTGGGGTCGGGCTCGTAGCCCGCGTGGATCGCCCGGGTCTCGAAGCCGGCGTCGGACCAGTCAGGGTGCTCGCTCACCGACCGAGCGTGTCAGATCCCGAGCGCTGCGGCGACCTCGGGGTGGAGCCGGCCGGGGTCCACCAGGTGGCCGGTGGGCTGGTCCTCGGCACGCGCCAGGGGAGCCTCCTGGCCGCGCGTGAGGGAGGCGGGCCGCCACAGCCCCTCGTGCACCCAGTGGACCAGCGGCGTGACCGGCCCCGGGGCGACCGCGTAGGTGCTGCGGACGTGGTCGGCGAGGTGGCCCAGCGCGGCCGCGGCACCGGGGCCGTCGACGACCCGGATGGCGAGCTGGTGGCGGTACGGGGCCCCCACCAGGACGCCGCGACCCGGGGCGCGCCGGTGCCCGACGACGGAACATCCCCACGATCGAGCCTCCCGAGCGGCCTCGTGGCACGTCGGACGCGGGGTCCGGCGCGTTTTCTTGGACCCGGGGAACATGCTCGGAGCAGCGTTGTTGCAAACGTGGAGGGCCTCACACCGGCCCTCGCGCACCACGCGTCACACCCGTCCCTCCTCCCACCGTCGCAAGGAGACGCCCGTGTTCCTCGGCCGCAAGCAGTCCGCCCTCGTCGCCCCCGAGCAGACGCTGCCGGGCCGCAGCGAGCGCCCCTGGCACCTCTCGGAGCGGCACGCCGTGCTCGACGCGCCGCTGGTCACCGACACCGCCCCCGCCGGCCACGAGGTCGCGATCTTCGGCCTCGGCTGCTTCTGGGGCGCCGAGGAGGTCTACTGGCAGGTGCCCGGCGTGTGGTCGACGTCGGTCGGGTACGCCGGCGGGGACACCCCCCACCCGTCGTACGAGGAGGTGTGCTCGGGCCGGACCAACCACACCGAGGCCGTCCGCGTCGTCTTCGACCCCACCGTCGTGTCCTACGCCGACCTGGTGAAGCGCTTCTTCGAGGTCCACGACCCCACGCAGGGCATGCGGCAGGGCAACGACGTCGGCACGCAGTACCGCTCGGCGATCTACTGGACCACCCCCGAGCAGGAGGCCACCGCCCGCGAGCTGACCGAGGTCTACGGCGCGGAGCTCGCCCGCCGCGGCCTCGGCTCGATCACCACCGAGATCCGCTCGGCCGAGGACACGCCGTACTACTACGCCGAGGACGCGCACCAGCAGTACCTCCACAAGAACCCGTTCGGCTACCGCTGCCACGCCAACACCGGCGTGGCGTTCCCCGCCTGACCCCACCCGCGCGGATCACGACGTTCTGCAGGTGGGGAGCCCGATCTCCCTGCAGAACGTCGTGATCCGTGGAGACCTGCGGGACGTCATGCGGACGGGAGCACCGTCGCCGCGGGACGCATGACGTCCCACGGTGCCGCGTCACCCGCAGCGGTCTTGGGCGGTCGGAGATGATGTGGTCGTGACCGAGATGCCCCGCAAGGCGATGGCGCGCACCGCGCGGCTGGCTGGGCTGCCGCTGGGGTACGCCGGACGCCAGGCCGTCGGGTTGGGCAAGCGGCTCGGCGGCAAGCCCGCCGAGGCGGTGATGACCGAGATCCAGCAGCGCACCGCCGAGCAGGTCTTCCGCACCCTGGGCGAGCTCAAGGGCGGGGCGATGAAGTTCGGCCAGGCGCTCTCGGTGCTCGAGGCCGCGCTGCCCGACGAGCTGGCGGGGCCCTACCGCGAGCAGCTGACGAAGCTGCAGGACGCCGCTCCCCCGATGCCGACCTCGACCGTGCGCGAGGTGCTCGCCCGCGACCTGGGCGAGGACTGGCAGCAGCGGCTGGTCTGGCTCGACGGCGGCCCCACGGCGGCGGCGTCGATCGGCCAGGTGCACCGCGGGCGCTGGCGCACCGACGACGGCGCCGAGCACGAGGTCGCGGTGAAGGTGCAGTACCCGGGCGCCGGTGACGCGCTCCAGGCCGACCTGCGCCAGCTCACCCGGCTCGGGCGCACCGTCGCCCCGCTGATCCCGGGCATCGACGTCAAGCCGCTGGTCGCCGAGCTGCAGCAGCGCGTCGTCGAGGAGCTCGACTACGAGCTCGAGGCCGCCAGCCAGCGCACCTTCCACGACGCCTTCGAGGGCGACGACGAGATCGTCGTGCCCGACGCACTCGCCACCGGACCGACCGTGCTGGTCACCGAGTGGCTGGAGTCCACCTCGTCCCTGGCGACGGTGATCGCCGAGGGCACGCGGGCCGAGCGCGACCACTTCGGACGGCTGTTCACCCGGTTCCTCGTCGCCGCGCCCGCGCGCACCGGTCTCCTCCACGCGGACCCGCACCCCGGCAACTTCCGGGTCGTCCCCGGCGTCGACGGCGGTCCCGCACGCCTGGGCGTGCTCGACTTCGGCGCGGTCGCCCGGCTCGACGGCGGCTTCCCGCCGGCGATGGGACGGTTGCTCTCGATCGCCGCCACCCGCTCCGGGGAGGACCTCGTCGACGCGCTGCGGGAGGAGGGGTTCATCAAGGACCGGATCCGGGTCGAGCCCGAGCTGGTGCGCGACTACCTGCTGCCCTTCGTCGAGCCCGCCACGACCGAGACCTTCCGGTTCTCCCGCGAGTGGATGCGCGGGGTCTTCGCGAAGATCAACGACCCCCGGGACCCCGCCTACACGGTCGGGCTCAAGCTCAACCTGCCGCCGTCGTACCTGCTGATCCACCGCACCTGGCTCGGCGGCCTCGGCATCCTCTCCCAGCTCGAGGCCGAGGCACCGTTCCGGCAGATGCTGCTCGACCACCTGCCCGGCTTCACGCTCGACTGACCGGACCGACCCGGAGCACCGGCTCGGCAGGCACAGCAGGTCGAACCGGCGTATCAATACGCCGGCTCGCGGGCGAGGGGGTCCGGTCAGAGGTCGGTGGCGCCGTCGATCGACTCGCGGATCAGGTCGGCGTGGCCGCAGTGCCGGGCGTACTCCTCGACCATGTGCACCAAGATCCACCGCAGCGACACCGGGCCGCCGCGCCGCTCCCGCGCAGCCAGCACGTCGAGGCCCTCCCCGCGGGCGAGCGCCTCGTCGACCAGTCGGTCCGAGGTCGCGATGGCCTCGTCCAGCCAGGTGCGGAGCTGGTCGGGGCTGTCGTCGACGGCGCTGTGCCAGTCCCAGTCCTCGTCGGCCTCCCAGTCGACGTCGGCCCAGATCCCGCTCGGCTCGTGGCCGTGCAGCACGATCGAGAACCACCACTGCTCCACGAAGGTCAGGTGCTTGAGCATCCCGCCGAGGGTCATCGTCGCCGGCGCCAGAGTCCATGCCAGCCCGTCCGCGCCGACACCGGCGCACTGGCGGCGCAGGGTGTCGCGGAAGTGGTCGAGGAACGCCCGCAGCGTGGTGATCTCGTCGGCCGTGGTGGGGATGCTCACGCCTCGACCCTAAGGCGCCGGCTGGAGCACCCCGGTGTCGGCTCAGCCGCAGCCGCCGGCCACCGCCGGGCCGTGGTCGGAGCCGGCCGGCTTGTGCAGCACCGCCCACGTCGGGCTGAGCAGTAGGTCGTCGCCGTCGACTGCGGCGGTGCCGTCGACGAGCAGCGTGAAGCCCGCCGGCTCGGTCGCCTGCGTGGGCGGCCACATCAGCGTGGCGCCCGGGTGGGCGGCCGCGTTGGCCAGCGACCCGCGCCCAGGAGTCGTGATCCGCAGCGCCTCCCCCTCGGGCGCGACCCCGACGGCCACGGCCTTGACCCTCTCACCCGACGTCGTGAGCAAGTACGCCGCCGCGAACCGCCTCAGCTGGTCGGGGATCGAGTGGAGGTCGACCGGGATGCTCATGGCCGCAGCGTAGTTCTCCACAAGCCCGGTCCGGGACGGAGCGGACTGTCGGTGCCTGGCCGTAGGAAGGGCCCACGGAAGTCCGATCGGGAGGAGCAGGGATGGACTCGGCTGGCATGGAGGGCGCGGGGGCAGCCCGACAGGTGGTCAGGGACGCGGAGGAGTACCTCCAGCGCGTGGTGGCGGAGGTGATGGCGCCGCACCCGGCGGAGTGCGTGCTCTGCTACATCGCCAGGATGCTCGACGAGCACGGGTGCGACGAGACCCTGCGGTGGGCCGGTCGCTTCCGCGAGCTCCGGTCGCCCCGGGCCACCGCGCTCGAGTCGCGCATGCAGGCCGCGGGCGGCTTCTGCGACTGCGAGGTCTTCAGCAACGGCTACCGCCTACGGCGCGAGCACCTCGAGCGCGACATCCACACCGACGAGCTCCGCGAGCCCGACCGGCCACCGACCTGTGCGGGGGTGGGCCGTCTGGACTCGACCAAGCCCTGCACGGTCTGGGAGTCCCGGCGCCGTCGCTCACCCGGCTGCTGGTGAGCCGTCCACCCACCGCTGCCCGACCACCACCGGGCGGGCAGCGCCGGAGGTGAGCTCGGCCAGCAGTCCCTCGGTCCGCGCGACCTGCGCCGGGTCCACCCCGAGCAGCACCCGCACCCTCGCCCCGTACGCCGTCTCGAGCACGTCCACGCCGCGTGACCTCAGCTCCGTCTCGACCCGGCCGGCCTCGGCGTGGTCGAGGTCGACCTCGACCTCGCTGCGCAGCCGGCGCTCGAGCAGCCCGGCTCGCGCGACGGCGGCGCGCACGGCGTCGCCGTAGGCGCGCACGAGTCCCCCGGCACCCAGCAGGGTCCCGCCGAACCACCGGGTCACGACGACCGCGGTGTCCGACAGCCCGGCCCCGCGGAGCACCTCGAGCATCGGGGCGCCGGCGGTGCCGGCCGGCTCACCGTCGTCGGAGGACCGTTCCACGGGCACGGGCGGCGGGCCCACGACGAAGGCGGAGCAGTGGTGCCGGGCGTCCCAGTGCTCGCGGCGCAGGCGCTCGACCAAGGCCCGCGCCGCCGCCTCGTCCTCGACCCGCTCCAGGGTGCACCGGAAGCGCGAGCGCTTCACCTCGATCTCGGCCTCCGCCGAGCGTCCGGGCACCCGGTAGGTCACGACCGGCTCGACCATCGGCTCACCACCAGCCCGCGACCTCTCCGCCGATCCGCACGACGAAGGCGCCGACGACGACGAGGAAGAAGACCCTCACGAAGCCCGAGCCTCTGGCGACGGCGGTGCGCGCACCGACGTACCCGCCCACGAGGTTGGCCGCCCCCATGAGCAGCCCGACCTTCCACAGCACCGCGCCCTGGGGGACGAACACGACGAGGGCCGCGAGGTTGGTGGCCCAGTTGGCCATCCGCGCCTTGGCCGAGGCCTCGAGGAACCCGTAGCCCAGCAGGGCCACGAGGGCGACGACGAAGAACGACCCGGTGCCCGGGCCCAGCACGCCGTCGTAGAAGCCGACGACCAGACCGACGGCGAGCGCAGCCGCGGTGTGCCGGTGCCCGGCGAAGCGCAGCACGGTCGCACCGCCGAGGTTGGGCCGGAACGCGACGTACCCGCCGACGAGCACCAGCGCCACCAGCACGATCGGCTCGAAGGCCGAGCGGGGCACGTGCGAGGCGACGGCGGCGCCGAGGGCCGATCCGACGAACGCCAGCCCCATCAGCGGCAGGAAGGTGCGTGGGTCCGGACGGACGCGCCGGAAGTAGGTGGCCGAGCTGACGGTGGTGCCGCAGATGGAGGCCAGCTTGTTGGTGGCCAGCACCTGCACCGGCGCGGCCTGCGGGAGACCCAGCAGCAGCGCGGGGAGCTGGATGAGCCCGCCGCCCCCGGCCACCGCGTCCACGAAGCCGGCCGTGAGGCCGGCGAGGGCCAGGAGGAGCAGCAGGGTCGTCGTCGGGTCCTCCACGCGCCGACCCTAGGTGACGCCCTTACCGTGGCCGCGTGCGCATCGTGTCCCTGCTGCCCTCGACCACCGAGATCCTCTTCGCCCTCGGCGTCGGCGAGGACGTCGTCGGCGTGACGTTCGAGTGCGACTTCCCCGCCGAGGCGCGTGGCCGACGGGTGGTGTCCGGGACGGCCATGCCCGAGGGCCTCGACCCGGCCGGCATCGATGCGTGGGTCACCGCCGCGACGGCGGCCGGGGAGGACCTCTACACCCTCGACGCCGGGGCGCTGTCCGACCTCGACCCGGACCTCGTCCTCACCCAGGACCTCTGCGCCGTGTGCGCCATCGACGTCGACACGGTCGAGGACGCGCTGGCCCACCTGGGGTGCCGGGCCGAGGTCCTCTCCTTCGACCCGCACACGATCGCGGAGATCGCGGACTCGGTGCGCGCGATCGGCCGAGCGGTGGGCCGGGAGCAGAAGGCCGAGCGGCTCGCCGCGACCGTCGACGCGCTCGACGCGGCGCGTGCGAAGGCCCCTGGCACCACCAGGCCCCGGGTCGTGGTGCTCGAGTGGACCGACCCGCCCTACGCCCCCGGGCACTGGATCCCCGAGATGGTGGAGGCGGCCGGCGGCGAGTGCGTGCTCGGCACGGCCGGCGCCCGGTCGGTGCGGACCACGTGGGACGAGGTGGCCGCGGCGCGCCCCGACCTCGTGGTGGTGGCCCCCTGCGGCTTCGACCGTGAGGGGGCCCGGGCGCAGGAACGGGCGCTGCTGGCGGCGGGGGTCCTGCCGCCCGGGGTGCCGACGTACGCCGTGGACGCGAACGCGCACTGGGCGCGCCCCGGCCCGCGCATCGTCGAGGGAGTGGAGGACCTCCGCACAGCACTCGGCCGCCCGAGGGAGGGAGCCCTCGGACGGCCGAGCTGGTAGAGCGGGTCAGGCAGGCGCCCGGGGCCGCGGAGACGAAGGGGACGCCGTCGGGCAGGGTGTCGACGAGCGTCACGTTCTCCGCCGTCCGGCCGCCCTCGTTGGTGACGGTCACGGTGTAGGTGACGGTCTCCCCGGCGTACGGCTTCTTCTTGTCCACCGTCTTGGTGACGACCAGGTCGGCCTTCACCGGGACGACCGGGGTGCTGGTCGAGGCCGCGTCGTGGCCGTTGCCGTCGTTGTCGTCGATCGTCGAGGCGGTCTCGGTCAGCTTGATCGCCGGCGCCGCGACCACCGGGGGGGACGTGGAGTCGGGGTCGGTGACCTTCGAGCCGTCCGGCGCGGTGCCGGTGGCGGTCGCGGTGTTGTCGACCGTGCCTGCATCGACGTCGGCCTGGGTCAGCGTGTAGGTCTTCGACGAGCAGGTCACCCACGCACCCGGGCCAGCGCACCGGCCGGGCAGGTGACGTTCGGGTCCGCGCCGACGAACAGCGGGTCGTGGACCTTGACCGGGTTCAGCGTGACGTTGTGGTGGCGACGTGGGCGAACTGGTTCCGGTTGTGGACGTCCTGTTGCCCGAGAGACGTCTCAGCAACAACCCGGGGGGAGGACCCCGGCGCAGACCGGGGACGGGGATGTCAGGCCCTCAGCCGCCGACCCAGAAGCCGCGTCCGCCGAACCAGTCGGAGTAGCCGCCGCCCATCGACGAGCGCGCGAAGCCCGATCGGTCGCCGAGGTAGGAGCCCACGACCGCAGCGCCCAGGTCGTCGAGCTCGGGAGCGACGACCCTGCCCTCGACCCGCGAGGCCATCGAGCCGATGAAGCGCGCCAGGCCGGGGTCCTCCCCCAGCCGGAAGAACGTGGTCTGCGCACCGAGGCGACGTGCGTTGTCGAGCTCGCGGACGGCGTAGGCGATCGTCAACGGGTGCGGCGGGTAGGAGAAGAAGACCTCGCCGTCGGGCTCGAGGTGGCTGGTCGGCTCGCCATCGGTGACGACCAGCAGCACCGGCTGGGCGTTGGGGTGCTTGCGGAAGTGCCGGTTGGCCAGCAGCAGGCCGTGGTGGAGGTTGGTGCCCTTGTCGTACATCGCGTCGAGGGCCGTCAGCTCCTCGATCTCCATGCGCTGGGCGTGCCGGCCGAAGGCGATCAGCTGCAGGTGGTCGCCGCGGAAGCGGGACCGGATGAGGGTGTGCAGCGCCAGCGCGGTGCGCTTCATCGGCACCCAGCGGCCGTCCATGGCCATCGAGAACGAGGTGTCCACGAGCAGGGCCACGGCGGCCTGGGTGCGCTCCTCGGTCTCCTGGACCTCGACGTCGTCGATCGTCAGGCGGACACGGGGTCTCGACCCCCGCTCGCTTGCGCTCGCTGCTCGACCATCGGTGAAGCGCCCCTCGCCGGCCTCGCGGACGATCGCGTTGGTGAGGGTGCGGGTGACGTCCCAGGGCTCGGTGTCGCCGAACGCCCAGGCCCGGGTGGCACCGGAGCGCTCGCCGGACGCTCCGGCACGGCGTGACTCCCGCTGACCCTGTCGGCCCGAGAGCCGCTCCGCGGCGTCGCGCAGGAGGGACTTGCCGAGCTGGCGCATCGCCTGCGGGGTCAGGCGGAGCTGACCGTCGGAGCCGCGCTGGAGGGTGCCGTGCTCGCGCAGGGCCTGCTCGAGACGCTGCAGCGTGCGGGCGTCGACCGCCGCCTCCTCACCCAGCTGGCGCGAGAGCGCGTCGAGGTCGAGGTCGTCCATCCGGGCGCCGCCGTAGGACTGGGAGAGCTGCTCGGACAGCGCGTCGAGCTCGGCGAGGTCCTGGAAGACCCCCGTGCCGTCGCCGAGGCCGAGGCCCTTTTGACCGTTCATCTGCTCCGAGCCGTACCAGTCCTCGCCCGGACGCAGCGCCTGCAGGTTGCCGTCGAGGCGGGCCAGGGACTCCATCAGCGCCGGGGACCCGAAGGCCTGGGCGGAGAGCTCCATCAGCTGCTGGCGCTGCTCGGGGCTCATCGAGTTCAGCATCCGCTGCGCGGCGGCGGCACGGGCGGCCATCGCGTCAAGCAGCTCGTCGAGGTCCTGGGGCTCCTCGGGGAACTGGTCCCCGTGCTTGCGCATGAACTCCTCGAAGTCCTCCTGCGTGTCCTCGCCGCGCTGACGCTTCTCCAGCAGCTCGTTGAGGTCGCTGAGCATCTCGTCGATCGCCGCACGGTCCTCGTCCGTGGCGTTCTCCAGGGCCTGCTTCATGCCCTGGAAGCGCTGGTCCAGCAGCTCGCGACCGAGCAGGTCCTTGATCTGCTCGAAGGCCTCGCGGGCCTGGCTGCTCTGCCAGTCGTAGGACGACAGCTCGCTCACCGCGGCGGCCGGGTTGGGCGACAGGCTGTCGAGCGTCATCTCCCGCAGCGCCCGGTCGCCGTCGTCCATCATCGCGTCGCGGGCCAGCTGCTTGCGCTCCTCGAGCACGGCGCGGTCCAGCAGCTCGCGGACCTCCTCGAGGGTGCCGTCGAGGTTGTGCCGCTTCAGCAGCTCGCGACGGCGCTCGGCCACCCGGCGCGCCAGGTCGTCGAGCCCCTGCTGGTCCTGCCCGCCGCGCCGCAGGAACTCCCGCAGCGCGCGCTCGGGGCTGTAGCCGGCCATGACATCCTCGCCGATCGCGTCCAACGCCTCCGACAGGTCGACCGGTGGCGCGAGCGGATCCCGCCCGCCGTCGTAGCGGCCGTAGCGGGAGGCGCGGCGCTGGGACCAGACGTCAGCCATGGCTCAGCCGTAGACCGTCTCGCCGCGACCGGACTCCTTGCTGACCTTCCGGGCGAGGTAGAGCCCCTCCAGCGCCAGCTCGATCGCGCCTGCCCGCTGGCCGTCGTCGGTGGCGCCCAGCCGCTCGCAGACCTGGTCGTAGAGGTCGGACTCCCCCAGGCGCGGCAGGCCGGCCAGGAAGTCCAGCGCGGTGACCTGCTCGCCGGTGGTGACCATCTGCCCCGCCTCGAGCGCGTCGACGAGCAGCCCGAGGTCGAGGCCGCGGAACCGGTCACGCACGGTCTCGGCGACGGCGGTGCGGAGCAGGTGGGTGAGCACCTCGGCCTCGCGGCCCTCCTCGCCGGACTCGAACTCGATCTTGCCGCCGAGCACGTCCACGGCAGTCTCGAGGTCGACGACCCGGGCCACCGCCTGCGGCTCGCCCTGGACCGTGGCCCGGTGCAGCGCGGCGGCGGCGATCGTCTCCGCACCGGCGATGGCGAACCGGGCCGAGACCCCCGAGCGCTGGTCGACGGCGCTGGAGTCGCGCAGGTGACGGGTGAAGCGCGCCAGGATCTCCAGCAGGTGGGGCGGGACGTCGGCGACCAGGTCGGCCTCCTGGCGGATCACCGCCACCTCGTCCTCGAGCTCGGTCGGGTAGTGGGTGCGGATCTCGGCGCCGAAGCGGTCCTTGAGCGGGGTGATGATGCGCCCGCGGTTGGTGTAGTCCTCGGGGTTGGCGCTCGCGACGACCAGCACGTCCAGCGGCAGCCGCAGCACGTAGCCGCGGATCTGGATGTCGCGCTCCTCCATCACGTTGAGCATCGCGACCTGGATGCGCTCGGCGAGGTCGGGGAGCTCGTTGATGGCCACGATCCCGCGGTGGCTGCGCGGGATCAGCCCGAAGTGGATCGTCTCCAGGTCGCCCAGCGAGCGACCCTCGGCGACCTTCATCGGGTCGACGTCGCCGATGAGGTCGGCGACCGAGGTGTCGGGCGTGGCCAGCTTCTCGGCGTACCGCTCGTCGCGGTGGCGCCAGGAGATGGGCAGGTCGTCGCCGTACGCCGCCACCGCCTGCTGGGACTGCACCGTGATCGGCTCGTAGGGGTGCTCGCCGATCTCGGAGCCGGTGATCACCGGGCTCCACTCGTCGAGCAGGCCGACCATCGTGCGCAGCAGGCGGGTCTTGCCCTGCCCGCGCTCACCGAGCAGCACGATGTCGTGGCCGGCGATCAGCGCCCGCTCCAGCTGCGGGATCACGGTGTCCTCGAAGCCGTGCAGCCCCGGCCACGGGTCGCGCCCCTCGCGCAGCGCGGCGAGCAGGTTGTCGCGCATCTCGGCACGCAGCGTCCTCAGCTCGTGGCCGGAGGCCCTGAGCTCGCCG
>NZ_LUPI01000068.1:0-4422 GCF_001627265.1 Nocardioides sp. REDSEA-S30_B4
ACCGCGAGGGGCTGCGCGACACCCCGGCGCGCGTCGCCCGCGCGTACGCCGAGCTCACCGCCGGGCTGCGGATGAGCGCGGAGGAGGTGCTCACCACCACCTTCGACCTCGGCCACGACGAGATGGTGCTGGTGCGCGACATCGAGCTGTGGTCGATGTGCGAGCACCACCTGGTGCCCTTCACCGGCGTCGCCCACGTCGGCTACATCCCGGCGACGTCGGGCAAGATCACCGGGCTGTCGAAGCTGGCGCGGCTCGTCGACGTCTACGCCAAGCGGCCGCAGGTGCAGGAGCGCCTCACCACGCAGGTCGCCGACGCGCTGATGGAGATCCTCGAGGCGCGCGGCGTCATCGTCGTCATCGAGGCCGAGCACCTGTGCATGACCATGCGCGGGGTCAAGAAGGGCGGTGCCCGCACCATCACCTCCGCGGTGCGCGGCATCATGCACAACCCGGCCACGCGGTCCGAGGCGATGTCGCTGATCCGCGGCACCCGCTAGGACCCCCGAGGACCCGCATGTCCCGACCGCTGGTGATGGGCGTCGTCAACGTCACGCCCGACTCCTTCTCCGACGGCGGTCGCTACGTCGAGCCGCGGGCTGCCGTCGCGCACGGCCTCGCACTCGTCGAGGCCGGCGCGGACGTGCTCGACGTCGGCGGTGAGTCCACCCGTCCCGGCGCCACCCGCCCGCTGGTGGCCGAGGAGCTGGCCAGGGTCGTCCCGGTCATCACCGAGCTGGCCGCCGCCGGGGTCACGGTCTCGGTGGACACGATGCGCGCGGAGGTGGCGCAGGCGGCCCTGGAGGCCGGCGCCGCCATCGTCAACGACGTCTCCGGCGGCCTCGCCGACCCCACCATGCTGCCGACGGTCGCCGCCTCGGACGCGACGTACGTCGCCATGCACTGGCGCGCCCACGCCGACCGGATGGCAGACCTCGCCGACTACCCCGACGGCGTCGTGCCGACCGTCCGCGACGAGCTGGCGGACCGGGTCGAGGCGGCGGTCGCTGCCGGCGTACCCCTCGAGCGGCTCGTGCTCGACCCCGGCCTGGGGTTCGCCAAGCGACCGGCCCACAACTGGGAGCTGCTGCGCGGGCTCGACGAGATCGCCTCCCTCGGGGCCCGGCTGCTGGTCGGCGCCAGCCGCAAGTCGTTCCTGGGCACGCTGCTGGCCGACGCGACGGGGGAGCCGCGTCCGGTCGATGCCCGGGAGGCGGCCCACCTGGCGGTCGTGCTGCACTGTGCCCGGGCCGGGGTGTGGGCGGTGCGGGTCCACGACGTAGGTTCAGCCTGCGACGCGCTGGCCGCCTGGGCCGCGCTGGAGGATCCGACGAGCGTGGCAGGAGGCTGAGGTGGTCGACGAGCTCAGCGTGAGCGGCATCGAGTGCTGGGGCCACCACGGCGTCTTCGAGCACGAGAAGCGCGAGGGCCAGCCCTTCGTGATCGACCTCGTCCTCGGTCTGGATACCCGTCCGGCGGCGGCCTCCGACGACTTGCGCGACACCGTCGACTACGGAAGTCTCGTGGCGCAGGTGAAGGCCGCCGTCGAGCGCGATCCGGTCGACCTGATCGAGACCCTCATCCACCGCATCACGGAGGTCTGCCTCTTGGACTCCCGGGTTGAATGGGCGAGGGTGACGGTCCACAAGCCGAATGCCCCCATCGACGCGACGTTCACCGACGTCACGCTGACGACGACCAGGACACGCGAGGACCTTTCGTGACCGAGACCCCCAACCCGCACATCATCGACGCCGACACCCTCACCGGTGAGATGCGCCCGATCCGGCGCGCGGTGCTGTCCCTGGGCTCCAACCTCGGCGAGCGGCTGGCCACCCTCCAGGGCGCCGTCAACGCGATCGCCGACACCCCCGACGTGTGGGTCACCGGCATCTCCCCGGTCTACGAGACCGAGCCCGTCGACGCCCCCGCCGGCTCCGACTCCTTCCTCAACGCCGTGGTCCTCATCGACACCACGCTCGCGGCCAACCGCCTGCTCGACCGCGCCCAGGCCATCGAGGACGCCTTCGACCGCGAGCGCACGGACGTCCGCAACGCCCCGCGCACCCTCGACGTCGACCTGATCGTCGTCGGCGACCGTCGCAGCCACGAGGAGCACCTCCAGCTGCCGCACCCGCGCGCCGCGGAGCGGGCCTTCGTGCTCAAGCCGTGGTTCGACCTCGAGCCGGACGCCTCGATCCCCGACTTCGGTCCCATCGCCGACCTGCTCGCCGCCACCGGCGTCGACGGCCTGACCCTGCGCGAGGACCTCACCCTCGAGCTCGAGTGACCCGCGCGTCGTGAGCGACGAGCGGCAGAAGCCGCCCACCGGCACGATCCGACCGGTCTCGCCGGTCGTGCTCGCGGTGCTCGGCATCGTCGGGCTCGTGCTCGGGTGGCTGGTCCACCCGCTCACGGTCGAGCTGTCCGGCTCCGCGCCGGTCGTCACGTGGCCGCAGCCGACGCTGCTGGGCTTCGTCGCGGTGGCGCTGGGGAGGTTCGCGTGGGACACCCGCGCGTCGGTCCGGGACCGGGCCCGACGGCTCGAGCCGCACCGGGCGGTCAACCGGCTCGCGTTCGGCCGGGCTGCGGCGTACGTCGCGAGCGTGCTGGGCGGTGCCTACGCCGGCTACGCGCTGTCGTGGGTCGACTCCCGCGCCGAGCTGGCGAGCGATCGGGTGCTGTGGTCGGGCCTGGCGGCGGTCGCGTCGCTGGCCGTGGTGGTCTGCGGGGTGCTCCTGGAGCGCGCGTGTCGCGTCCGTCTGGACGACGACGAGGCCTAACCTGGGCCGCATGACTTCCCCAGCGGCCACTTCCGTCACACCGGTCACGTCGGGCACGACTGGCGCGCCGGCCTCGGCCGCTCGCCGCCGCCAGCGCTCCACCCGGCTGACGGTCGCCACCGTCCTGCTGGTGCTCTCCGCGTCTCTGGTCGCCGCGACCGTCGCCTCCGGGTCCTGGCTGCTGCTGGTCCTGGCCGCCGCCGGCGCCGTCGTGCTGGGCGCCGCCGCCACCCGCATCACCCACGCCGAGCTCGTGCAGTCGCGCCGCGAGGCCAACCGCGACCGGGCCGAGCAGGCCCAGGCCTACCGGCGCCTCGCCGAGGAGCGCGCCACCGAGCACGCCGCCCGCGTCGAGGACCTCCGCAGCCGCATCGCTGAGCGCGAGCAGGCGCTCACCGACCTCGGGGCCGTCCTCTCCACCACCCAGCGCCACGCCGCCGACGCCTCCCGCGAGCTGGCCTCCGAGCGCCGCCGCGCCGACCGGCTCGACGAGGACCTCCGCGTCGCCACCCGCGCCCTCGACGCCGCCTCCGAGCAGACCACCGACGCCATCGTCCGGGTCGCCGAGCTCAAGCAGGAGGTCGACGTCCTGCGTGCAGAGCTCGACTCGGTCACCGCTGCCTGGCACGCGGCCGAGGGGCACCGCAAGCACGCTTGAAGTCGCCGCGAGCCGGGATACGACGCATTCGATTTCCTGCTTACTGCGCAGTAAGCAGGAAGGGGGATTCGGAGTATCCCGATCGGCCTCCCACCAGTCCCTCCCGCCACACCCGGCCGCAGGGGTGAAGTCGACTACGGCATGATGTGGTGCCGTGATCCCCGAGGAGAGCCGTTTCGAGAGCGACCCGGAGGAGCTCGTCTCCGACCCGCCCCTGCCTGACGGGTGGGAGATCGGTACGCCGGACGCCAGCGACCGCTTCGAGGTCGCCCGCCTGACCCACCTGCTGCGCGCCCACGAGCGGCATGGCCGCGGCTGGGCCGGGGCGTCGGTGGATGACGTGCTGGTCGAGGTGTCCGAGCACGGGCTGCGCACCCGCGAGAACGTCGTGGTCCGCGACCCCGAGGGCCAGATCCAGGCCTGGGGCAGCGTCCACGACCGCGCCGGCGGCCGGATGCTCTACGTCCACATCGTCTCCCGCGAGCTGGCGCCGCCGATCGCGCGCAAGTGCTCCGACGTGCTCTTCGAGTGGGCCCGCGGACAGGCTCTGAGCCGCCCGGTCGAGCCCGAGGAGATCGGGCTGGTGCCCGACCCCGACGAGTGGGAGAAGAAGGGCGCGCGCTTCCGCCTGGTCGACCGCGAGGGCCAGGGTCTGCCGGACGAGGCCGACCTGCGCGCCGTCCACGACGTGCTCGAGGCGGCCTTCACCGACCACTTCAACTCCTTCGAGGAGTCCTTCGGCGAGTTCCTCCACCGCCTGCGCGAGGACCCGGGCCACCGCTGGAACCACTGGTGGCTGGCCGAGCTCGTCGACGACGTACCCGAGGGCCTCGAGGCCCCCGAGGGCCGCCACCCCGCGGTCGGCGCCCTCATCGGCACCGTCTCCCACAACGCCACCGGCCCGGACTCCTCCTACGTCTCCTACATCGGGGTCGTCGACGGCGCCCGCGGCCGCGGCGTCGCCAAGGGCCTGCTGCGCAC
>NZ_LUPI01000068.1:4463-16024 GCF_001627265.1 Nocardioides sp. REDSEA-S30_B4
AAGCTCCGTCGTCCCACTTCCGGGTTCAGCGGCTAGCCGACAAACCCGGCCGGCTCCTGCTCACTCCGCCAGGGCTGCCCGCAGCGCCCGGTGCACCCCGGCAGGTGTGAGGACACCGACGAAGGCGGCCCCGTCGCGGACGCCGACCATCGCGCGGTCCTCGCGCAGCATGGCGGCCAGGGCGTCCTCGAGCGTGGAGTCCAGGTCGATGGCCGCCCCGAGCTGGCCCCCGGTCACGCCGTCGAGCGGCTCGAGGTCCTCCCGCCGCAGAGGTACGACGCTGAGCCGGCGCAGCCCCGTCTCGGACCCGACGAAGCGGGCGACCGTGTCGTCCGCGGGGCGGGCGAGCAGGTCCAGCGGGGTCCCGACCTGGGCCAACCGGCCGCCCTCGGCGAAGACCGCGACCCGGTCGCCCATCCGGACCGCCTCGTCGATGTCGTGGGTGACCATGACGACGGTGGTCCCGAGCCGCTGGGCGAGCTCGCGGAACTCCTCCTGCAGCCGCACCCGCACCACGGGGTCGACGGCCCCGAACGGCTCGTCCATCAGCAGCAGCGGCGGGTCCGCGGCCAGCGCCCGGGCCACGCCGACCCGTTGCCGCTGGCCCCCGGAGAGCTGGTGGGGGTAGCGCGGTCCGTGCACGTCGGGCTCGAGCCCGACCAGGTCGAGCAGCTCCTCGGCCCGCAAGCGCGCCTCGGACCGCGACGTCCCGACCAGCACGGGCACGGTCATCACGTTGTCGACGACCTTCTGGTGGGGGAACAGCCCGACCTGCTGGATGACGTAGCCGATGCCGCGCCGCAGCTGCACCGGGTCGACCCCGGTGACGTCCCGGCCGTCGATCTCGATCGTCCCCGTCGTCGGCTCGATCAGCCGGTTGATCATCTTCAGCGTCGTCGACTTGCCGCACCCCGACGGCCCGACCAGCACGACGGTCTCGCCCCGGCCGACCTCCAGGTCGAGGTCGTGGACGGCGACGGTCCCGTCGGCGTACCTCTTCCCGACACCCGAGAGCCGGATCATCGGGGTCGTCTCCGGGGAGCCGGTAGCGTCCATGCGGTGACCCTACTCGCGGCGGCGTCCACCCCCCTGGGATCGAGCCTGGCGCTGAGCACGGCGTCCACGGGCGCGTCCACGGTCGCCGGCGCGGCGGCCGACACTGCCGACGCCCGCTGCTACAGCCGGCTGGTCAACGAGTGGTTCTGCTGGGACTACGTGCGCGACTACCGCCCCGAGATCGTCGACGCGACGGTCCAGCACGTCGCGATCACCGTCGCCTCGGTCGCCTTCGGCCTGCTCATCGCCTTCCCGCTCGCGCTGCTCGCCCGCCGGGTGCCGCGCTTGGAGGGCACGATCCTCGGCGTCAGCACCGGCCTCTACACCGTGCCGTCGATCGCGCTCTTCCCGCTGCTCGTGCCCTTCACCGGGCTGTCAGCCACCACCGTGGTGATCGGCCTGGGCCTCTACGCCCTCACGATCCTGGTCCGCGCCCTCCTCGAGGGGCTGCGCGCGGTGCCGGAGGAGGCGCGCGAGGCCGCGCGCGGGCTCGGGTACGGCGAGGGCCGGCTGCTGCTCAAGGTCGAGCTGCCGCTCGCCGTGCCCGTCCTCGTCGCGGGCCTCCGCGTCGCCACCGTCTCCACCGTGGCGCTCACGACCGTCGGCAGCCTGGTGTCCTACGGCGGCCTGGGCAACCTCATCCGTGACGGGGTGCAGGGCAACTTCCGCGCCGAGCTCTTCACCGCCGCCGTGCTGTGCGTGGTGCTGGCCGTCCTCCTCGACGCGCTGCTGGTGCTCACGCGACGGTTCCTGACCCCGTGGCAGCGGGGGGTCGCGGCATGAGGGTGCTGCAGGACGCCTGGCGCTACCTGACCGACGCCGGCAGCTGGACCGGCGACGGCGGCATGCTCGAGCTGCTTGCCCAGCAGCTGCTGCTGACCGCGGGAGCCCTGGCGCTGGCGCTCGTCCTCGGGCTGCCGCTCGCGCTCTGGCTGGGTCACCTCGGCCGCGGCGGCTTCCTCGCCGTCAACGTCTCCAACATCGGCCGCGCCATCCCGACCTTCGCGCTGCTCGCGCTGCTGGTCACCGCCGACCCGTGGGGCTGGACGGGGGGCCACTTCCCCGGCACGGCCACCCTCGGGCCGTTCGGCCGCGGGGGAGCGGCCACGTTGGTCGCGCTCGCGCTCTTCGCGCTGCCACCGATCATCACCAACGCCTACACCGCGGTCCGCGAGGTCCCCGAGGACGTCCGGGCCGCCGCCCGCGGCATGGGGATGAGCGGCGCCCAGGTCTTCCGGCGCGCGGAGTGGCCGCTGGCGCTGCCGCTGGTGGCCTCCGGCGTACGCCTGGCGCTGGTGCAGGTTTGGGCCACCGCCACCATCGCCGCGCTCGTGGCGGGGCCGGGGCTGGGGCGGGTGATCACCGACGGCTTCTTCCGTACGCAGTACGGCAAGGGCATCGCCGGCGCGATCGTGGTCGCCGCGGTCGCGCTGGTGCTCGAGCTCACGGCGGCGTGGGTGCAGCGGGCCGTCACGCCGCCGGGGACGCCCGGGGCGCGCGCGTCCGGCGCACGGACGGGTGAGAGCGAGCCGTCGGCGCAGGCCCCTACGGTGGAACCATGACGCTGCGACGCTCTCTCCTGCGCACGGCCGCCTCCGGGCTGGCCGTCGGCACCCTGCTCCTCGCCTCGGCCTGTGCCGGCGACGACCTCGCCTCCGACACCGGGTCCGACGACGCCCCCTCCGGTGGCGGCGGCCCGGTGACCATCGCCAGCCAGTCCTTCCCGGAGGCCGCGCTGGTCACCTCGATGTACGAACTGCTGCTCTCCGACGCCGGCTACGAGCCGACCGTGAAGCTCGTCGACGCCCGCGACGCCTACATGTCCGACTTCCCCGGCTCGGTCGACGTCGTCCCGGAGTACGTCGGCGGCATCGTCAACTTCCTCAACAGCCGTGACGGCGGCGACTCCGCCGAGCCGTTCGTGGCCGGTGACGGCCAGGAGCTCGCCGACCAGGGCAGCGACCTGCTCGACGACGCCGGCATCACCCTGCTCGAGCTCTCCGAGGCCACCGACACCAACGCCTTCTTCGTCACCCAGGAGCGGGCCGAGGAGGAGGGCTGGAGCGCGCTGTCCGACCTCGAGGGCGAGTCGCTCGTGCTCGCCGCGGCTCCCGACTGCGAGGGGCGCCTCGACTGCGGCGCCGGCCTCACCGACGACTACGGCATCGAGCTGACCAAGATCCTGCCGCTGGGCTACGCCTCCGACCAGACCTACCAGTCGGTCCTCGACGGCGAGTCCGACCTGGGCCTGACCTCCACCACCGACGGCACCCTGGACTCCCTCGGCCTCGTCGTGCTCGACGACGACCGCGAGATCCAGCCCGCGCAGAACCTCGTGCCCGCCGTCTCCGACGAGTTCCTCGAGGCCAACCCCGACGTCGCCGACGTCCTCAACCCGCTGATGGCCGCGCTGACCACCGAGAAGCTCACCGAGCTCAACGGCCGCATCACCGTCGACCGCGAGCAGACCGAGGACGTCGCCCGCGACTTCCTGGAGTCCGAGGGGCTCCTCTGACCTGAGGAGCCAGCGTGTCGGTCGGCGTCCGCGGCGCGGACGGCGGCCGGCACCCCTCCCCGGAGGAGGGTGGATGGGCCTGGCCCCCGGCTCGTGAGGGACGAGCGAGACGGGTGGTTCCGACGAAGGGGAGGGGGGTGCCGGTTGCCGGGAGCGCCCCCGACGCCGACCCGCCCGCCGGCCCCTCACTCCCCGGGTCGCACCTCCAGCGCGGCCCGGGGCAGCGTGGCCCGGTCGAGGAACGGCACGTCGAGCAGCTCTCCCTCCGGCGTACGCCGCCGCCCGATCGGACCGAGGGCACGCTGCCGCATGACCAGCTCGGCCTCCTCGCGGCGGCCCTGCTCGACCAGGTAGCCGCACAGCCGGTGCACCGGCGGCAGGATCGACCTGGTCAGCGACCGGTCGCCGCCCCAGATCCCGAGCACCCCGTCGCGCAGCAGCGCCCACCACTCGTCGGTGCAGCCGGGGATCTCGGTGAAGTAGCGGTGCATGTCGCCGGCGAGCACCTTCTCCCGCAGCACCTTGAGCACCTTCGGGTCGCCGTAGTCCTCGACGGCGGCCAGGGCCATCTGCTTGGTGCGCCACCGGTCGCGCAGGTCCTCCAGCGACGAGCGCTGCTGGGTGATCGAGGAGCCGTCGACCCGGATCCGCCAGTGGTAGACGACGTCCGGCACGACCCCGAAGCGCCGCGAGGCGAGGTAGGCCCGCGTGGTCGTCGGCTGGTCCTCGTAGCGCACGCCCACCGGCCACGACAGGTCCGCGCGGTCCCAGAACTCCCGGCGGAACAGCTTGTTCCACGCGAACACATCGCCGAGGATCTCGGGGTGCTGGTCGATGAAGGCCATCCGCCGCGGGTGCAGCCGCTTCATCCACCGCGGCTCCTCGAGCCGGTCGCCCTCCCACCGAGCGATCGAGCCGGTCACGAAGTCGGCGCCGCGGCGCAGCTGGCGCCACATCACGTCGTACGCCGTCGGCGGCACGACGTCGTCGCTGTCGGCGAAGGCGAGCAGCTCGCCCGTGGCGGCCTCGGTGCCGGCGTTGCGGGCGGCACCGAGGCCGTGGTTGTCGGTGTGGATCACCCGGATCCGGCCGGGGTGGGCGGCGGCGTAGGAGTCGGCGACCACGCCGGTGGAGTCGGTCGATCCGTCGTCGACGACCACGATCTCGAGGGGGGAGTAGGTCTGTGCGAGCAGGCTGTCGAGGCACTCGCCGAGGTAGTCCTCGACGTCGTAGGCCGGCACCACGACCGACAGCAGCGGACGGGCCCGACGCCAGAGACTCATGCGAGAACGCTAGCGGTGCGGGTCGGAGGGCCTCAGGCGGATAGAGTCCCCTCCCGTGAGTGCCCAGCCTGACGCCTTCACCGTGCCCGCCGACCCCGACCCGATGTCGTATGACCGCAAGGTCCTCTTCGTCGCGGGCGCCGGACGCTCCGGCACCAGCACCATGGCCGGGCTGATGAAGATCATGGGGCTGCACGTCCCGCAGCCCGAGGTCGAGCCGGACGAGACCAACCCCAAGGGCTTCGCCGAGCCCGCGTGGGCCGTCGAGCACCACTCGCGCCTGCTGCGCGAGGCGGTCGTGCAGGTCAGCGACAGCCGTCCCGACGCGTGGTTCGAGACCGGTCGCGTCTCCACCCGCGAGCCCGAGCGGATCAGGACCGCCGAGTGGCTCGAGGGGCACTTCGCGGTCAACCCCGAGCTGGTCGTCAAGGATCCGAGGCTGAGCTGGTTCCTCTCGCTGTGGCGCGTGGCCGCGATCCGCTGCGGTGCCACCCCCGTCTTCGCCACGATGCTGCGCCCGCCCAGCGAGGTCGTCGGCTCGAAGCAGAAGTACTACGCCAACCGTCTCGGCTCGGCCCACCTGGCCGCCAGCTGGCTCAACATGCTGCTGCACACCGAGCGCGCCACCCGCGAGTCGGTCGCCGACGGCGGTCGGGTCTTCATCCGGTACGGCGACCTGCTCGACGACTGGACCAAGGCCGTCATGTACACCGGCGAGCAGCTCGGCCTCCAGCACATCCTGCACGCCAAGTCCGAGCGGATCCGCGACGCGCACCGCTTCGTCGACCCCGGTCTGCGCCGCGTCTCCGGCAGCCTCGACGACCTCGGTCTCCCCAAGCGCCTGCACGAGCTGGTCGCCGACACCTGGACCGAGCTCAACAAGCTCGCCGACGAGGGTGGCGACACCCCCGAGGTGCACGAGGCGCTCGACCAGCTGCGCGAGGGGTACGTCGAGCTCTACGAGGAGTCCGAGGCCATCTCACGCTCCTCGGTCGTGGCCGCCGAGCAGAAGACCCGCCGCGGCCGCGAGAAGCCCGGCAAGGAGGGCGCCGCCCCCGTCGAGGCCGGCGAGCCGTCGTACGCCGCCGACAAGCTGCCGCACGGCCTGCGCGCCGCCATCCCGCCGGGCGTGCGCCGTGGGCTGCGCAAGGCCGTCGGCCGCGAGCGCTGAGCCCGACCCACCACCAGGACGGAGCAGCGTGAACGCGATCCGCAACCCCCAGGGCCTCACCAACCTCGAGGGCCACACCGACTTCGACATCACCTGGCCGTGGAACCGCCCCGGCGGCCTGCGGGCCGGCGCCACCGCGGTGCTGCGGGTCAAGGACGAGGCGCCGTCGCTGCCCTTCGTGCTCCCGCCGCTGCTGCGGGCCACCGACCACGTGATCGTGGTCGACAACGGCTCCACCGACGGCACCCCCGAGGTCGCGGCCGAGACGGCCGCGAAGGCGGGCCTGGCCGACAAGCTGACCCAGGCGTCGTACCCCTTCGAGGTCGCGCGCGCCGGCGCCGAGCACCTCGGCCAGCACGAGCTGTCGGTGCACTCGCTGTCCTACTTCTACAACTGGTGCTTCTCGCTGGTGCAGACGCGCTACTCGTGGAAGTGGGACGGCGACATGGTCCTCACCACCGAGGGCGAGGTCTCGCTGTCGGACCTGACCTGGCAGATCGGCGGCGTCCAGTCGATCATCCGCGTCCCGCGCCACGGCCTCTACCTCGACTCCGACTCCCACGGCTACCTCGACCTCGGCCTGCGCAACGCCGAGGAGTGGGGCTACCCCGTCGGACCGGACTTCGTGTTCACCAAGGCCTTCGAGTGGGAGATCCGCAGCACGCCGGAGCAGTGCCGCTCCATCGGTCTGCCGCAGGGGCTGTGCGTGGAGCTGAAGTACCTCGACGGCGACGAGTTCGCCCACTGGACCGACCCCGAGTCCTTCGCGACCTCCTGGCGCAACCGCCGCAAGCGCCGCGAGTGGGCCGTCTTCCACGCCCTCAAGGAGGGCCAGCTGCCCCCGGGCGTCCACGAGATCACCGCCCCCGACGGCGTCCACATCGTCGACCACGTCACGAAGACCTGGCTGCCCCGCGCCCCGCGCCCGCTCGAGGTGGGCTGAGCCCACAGCGGCGGGGGCGCGGACGGCCGGCCGCACCCCCGGCGGAGGGTGGATGGGCCTGGCCCCCCTGGAGCGACGAAGGAGCGGAAGGGGTGGTTCCCCTCCGCCGGGGGGTGCGGGTGGACGGGAGCGTCCCCGCCCCTCAGACTCAGCCCACGTCGACCCAGCGCCCCACCCCGGTCACCGGTGTCGGCCAGGTCACACCCCTGATCGGGTTACAGGGGCGTTTCGGGCGGCGTACCGTGGATGCCGAAAGTTCGAGCACAACGTCCGGTACCCACACCGGCCCGGGAGCCTCCCGGGTGGTCGGCGGGACTGGAACGAAAGGTTCAGACCATGGTCCACCCCGCCCTGCGGGTGGGCGTCGTCGGCGCGGGTCGCGTCGGGGCCGTCCTCGCCGCCCGGCTGCGCGCCGCCGGCCACCACGTCGTGGCTGCCGCCGGTGACTCCGACGCCACGCTGGAGCGCATCGAGACGCTGCTCCCGGGCGTTCCCAACGCCAAGCCGTCCGCGGTGGCCCGCGAGTGCGAGCTGCTGCTGCTGACGGTGCCCGACGACATGCTCGGCAACGTCGTCTCCACGCTGGTGGGTGCGGGCGCGATCCGCGAGGGCCAGTACGTCGTGCACACCTCGGGCCGCCACGGCCTGTCGGTCCTCGAGCCGGCCGCCGCGGTCGGCGCCCGGGTCGCGGCCGTGCACCCGGCGATGACCTTCACCGGCACCGCCGTGGACCTGGAGCGGCTGGCCGGCTGCGTCTTCGGCCTGACCGCCGGCGAGGGGGAGCGTGCCGTCGCAGAGGGCCTGGTCGCCGACCTCGGCGGGCGCCCGATGTGGGTGCCCGAGGAGATGCGCACGCTCTACCACGCGGGCCTGGCCCACGGCGCCAACCACCTGGTCACGCTGGTGACCGAGGCGATGGAGGTGCTGGCCGCCGCCGGCGCCGACGACCCGGCCGCCACGCTGCGCCCGCTGCTCACCGCCGCCCTCGACAACGCCCTGGCCCACGGCGACGCCGCGCTGACCGGTCCCATCGTGCGGGGCGACGCGGGGACCGTCGAGGCGCACCTCGCGGACCTGCGCGCCAACGCGCCGCAGTCGCTGGCGTCGTACGTCGCACTGGCGCGGGCGACCCTGGGCCGCGCCGTCACCGACGGGCGGCTGCTGCCCATCCGCGCCCTGAAGATCAACGAGCTGCTCGACGCGGCGGTGGCCGATGCTCCGGCCCACCAGTGGGCCCAGGAGCAGCAGTCGGCCCAGCAGGTGCGCCGATGAGCGCCCCGGTCGTCGTCACCACCCGCGCCGAGCTGGCCGCGGTCCTGGCGCCCGCGCGCAGCGAGGGCCGCCGGGTCGGGTTCGTGCCGACCATGGGGGCCCTGCACGACGGGCACGCCGCGCTCCTGCGCGAGGCCCGCTCGCTGGTCGGCGACGGCGCCGTGGTGGCCAGCATCTTCGTCAACCCCACCCAGTTCGGCGAGGCCGCCGACCTCGAGCACTACCCCCGCACGCTCGAGGCGGACCTCAAGGTCTGCGAGCGCGAGGGCGTCGACGTGGTCTTCGCCCCCGAGGTCGCCGAGATGTACCCCCGCGGCACCGGCGACGACGACGCCGTCATGGTGCGCCCCGGTCCGCTGGCCAAGGTGCTCGAGGGCCGCAGCCGCAAGGGCCACTACCGGGGCGTGCTGACCGTGGTCGCCAAGCTCTTCGGGCTGGTGCGTCCCGACGTGGCCGTGTTCGGCCAGAAGGACTACCAGCAGCTCGTGCTCATCCGCCGGATGGTCGAGGACCTCTGCATGGGCGTCGACGTGGTCGGCGCCGAGACGGTCCGCGAGCCCGACGGCCTGGCGCTGTCGAGCCGCAACGTCCACCTCGACGAGGACCAGCGCCGTCAGGCCACCGCGCTGTCCCGCACCCTGTACGCCGCAGCCGAGAACGCCGTCTACGGCGTGGGCCCCGCCCTCGACGCGGCGCGTGCGGTGCTCCGCGAGTCCGACGGGGTCGACCTGGACTACCTCGAGATCACCACCCCCGACCTCGACCCGCTCCCTGAGGACCCCGAGCCGGGCACCGAGGCCCGCATCCTCATCGCCGCCCGGGTCGGGACCACCCGACTCATCGACAACCTGCCCCTGACGATCGGAAGGATCGACTGATGCTCCGGACCATGATGAAGAGCAAGATCCACCGCGCGACCGTGACGCAGGCCGACCTGCACTACGTCGGCTCGGTGACCGTGGACGAGGACCTCCTCGACGCCGCGGACCTGCTGGCCGGCGAGCTGGTGCACATCGTCGACATCGACAACGGCGCCCGCCTGGAGACCTACACGATCGCCGGCGAGCGCGGCTCGGGCGTCATCGGCATCAACGGTGCCGCCGCGCGCCTGGTGCACCCCGGCGACCTGGTGATCCTCATCGGCTACGCCCAGATAACCACCGAGGAGGCCAAGGAGCTCAAGCCGCACGTGGTCTTCGTCGACTCCGACAACAAGATCATGGCCACCGGCTTCGACCCGGCCGAGACCTTCGACGGCGACGGGCTCGTCCGCGGCGACACCGTGGCGAGCAGCACCGGCTCGGGTCGCTGACCCGGCGTACCCGGATCGCTCCTGAGACCGCCGCGGCCGCACCGCTAGCCTGACCCGATGCCACGACCCACGCCCGGGGCGACCCCTGAGGTCCTCGCCCCCGTGCGCCGCCTGCCCGGCCGGCTGACCGCCCCCGACCCGGGCTGGTCGGTGACCGCCGACGTCGTCGTCATCGGCTCCGGCATCGCCGGCCTCACCGCCGCGCTGCGGTTGAAGGAGGAGCTCGGCCCCGAGGGTGGGAAGGTCCTGGTCGTCACCAAGGACCGGCTCGCGGCCGGCTCGACGCGGTGGGCGCAGGGCGGCATCGCCGCGGCCCTCGGTCCGGAGGACACCCCGGCCGAGCACGAGCTCGACACGCTGGTGGCGGGCGCGGGTGCCTGCGACCCGGAAGCGGTGCGGGCGCTGGTCACCGAGGGGCCGGCGGCGGTGCACGAGCTGATCGCGCTGGGCGCGCAGTTCGACCGCGACCCGGCCGGGGAGCTCTCGCTGACGCGCGAGGGCGGCCACCACCGCGACCGGATCGCGCACGCGGGCGGCGACGCCACCGGCGCCGAGATCCAGCGGGCGCTCATCGAGGCCGTCGGTCGGGCGCCGGAGATCGAGATCATCAAGCGGGCGCTGGCCGTCGCCCTGCTCCTCGACGGCCCCGCCGGCGAGGGCGGTGCCGTCGCCGGCGTCACCCTGCACGTGATGGGGGAGGGCCAGCGCGACGGCGTCGGCATGGTCCGCTGCCGCGCGGTCGTCCTGGCCAGTGGCGGGATGGGCCAGATCTTCTCCCAGACCACCAACCCCGTGGTCTCCACCGGCGACGGGATGGCGCTCGCGCTGCGCGCCGGCGCGACGCTGCGCGACCTGGAGTTCGTGCAGTTCCATCCCACCGTCATGTGGCTCGGCGCCGACTCGGTCGGCCAGCAGCCGCTCATCTCCGAGGCGGTGCGCGGTGAGGGCGCTTTCCTGGTGGACGATGCGGGCGACCGCTTCATGCAGGGCCAGCACGAGCTCGCCGACCTCGCGCCGCGCGACGTGGTCGCCAAGGCGATCATGCGCCGGATGATGGAGACCGACCGGCCGCACATGTGGCTGGACGCCCGCCACTTCGGCGAGGAGAAGTGGCAGCGCCGCTTCCCGACCATCCTGGCCACCTGCCGCTCCCACGGCGTCGACCCGGTCACCGAGCTGATCCCCGTCGCGCCCGCCTGCCACTACGCCTCCGGCGGGGTGCGCACCGACCTGTGGGGCCGCACCGACGTGCCCGGTCTCTACGCCACCGGCGAGGTCGCCTGCTCCGGCGTGCACGGCGCCAACCGGCTGGCCTCCAACTCCCTGCTCGAGGGCCTCGTCTTCTCCCGGCGCATCGCCGCGGTGCTGCCCGGCGAGCTGCGCCCGTGGAGCGAGCCGGTGGTCGACGCCCGCACCGCCGGGCTGGTGCCCGGTGCGGTGCGCCGCGGCCTGCAGGACGCCATGACCACCCGGGTCGGGGTGCTGCGCAACGCCGAGGGCCTCGCCGGCGTGACCGACTACCTCGACGGCCTGGCCGCCACGCCCGCCGACCTCGTCGACCTCGACGCCTGGGAGACGACCAACCTGCTGACGATCTCCTCCGCGGTCGCCGACGCCGCCACCGCCCGCGAGGAGACCCGCGGCTCCCACTGGCGCGAGGACTTCCCCGAGCGCGACGACGCCGAGTGGTCGGGCCACCTCGACGTCATCATGCGCGACGGCGAGACCACCTGCGCGTTCAGCCCGGCGGCCCCCAGCGACGGCGAGGTCCACCCGTGATCGCGCGGCTCTCCTACGCCCGGCTCCCGCGCCCGCTCGTCGACGAGCTGGCCGCCGCCGGTCTCGACCCCGTCGAGGTCTACGGCCACGTCGTCGCCGCCTTCGAGGAGGACCTCCCCGGCGGCGCCGACGACGTCACCAGCGCGGCGATGCCCGAGATGGGGCGTGCCGTGGCCGACGTGGTCTCCCGCGAGACCGGCGTCGTGGCCGGCCTCGCGGTCGCCGAGGTG